>JAFUBJ010000001.1 GCA_017460265.1 Atopobiaceae bacterium
GCCCTGGTGGCCCAGGTGGCCCTGGTGGCCCGGGCCACTGATAGGTGATGGAAGGCCTCCTGGCCTGCCCTCCCTGCGCGGGGCAGGCTCGGTCGCTCTCCCTTCAGGGCCTGTTCCGCGCCCCGTTTGCGCCCACCGAAAAGATGGGTGTGGCGGGGCGCTGCGGCATGCGAAGATGGCTAGGTAGTTTGAGGTATGAACAGAAGGCGGTCACTGTGGACGACGTTTTGCGCTTTGATCCGGCAAACTATGAGGAGAAGACCTGCACGATAGGGGAGCGTACCATTCGGTATCGCGCCTGGGAGGGGCTTCTGTACTGTGCAAAGCCACTCGATCCCATCCAAAGGCTGAACCTGTTTGTACCAGCGGCCTATTACGAGGGCGAGCAGCCCTTGGGCTTGCCGCTTTCCGAGGTGCCCATCTTCATGCCTAACACGGTGGGCGGCTACATGCCTGGCCCGGCTGACGAGCCGCGTCTTGACCCGCACGGAAGTGGCCCCAACTCCATCTTCTGCGCGCTCGAACACGGCTACGTGGTGGCGAGCGCAGGCGTGCGCGGCCGCACGTCGGGCAAGGTGACCACGGAGTTCTTCGAGGGCAGCGTGGGCGGCGCGGTGAGCGAGGCCACGGGCAAGAAGGTGGGCCGCGCGCCGGCGTTCATCGTTGACTACAAGTCCGCCATCCGCTGGCTGCGCCACAATGCCGACGTCATCCCGGGCTGCGCCGATCGCATCGTCACCAACGGCACGAGCGCGGGCGGCGCCCTCTCGGCGCTCGCTGGCGCTACGGGAAATGTGGCCGACTACGAGCCCTACCTGCGACTTATTGGCGCCGCGGATGAGCGCGACGACGTGTTTGCGGCAAGCTGCTACTGCCCCATCCACAATCTGGAGAACGCCGACGCGGCCTACGAGTGGCTGTTCTGCGGCCACGACGACTGGCACCGTACCAAGCATCAGCGCACGCCCGACGGCGGTTTCATTCGCGTGCCGGACGACGGCGTGATGCCAGCCGAGCAGGCCGCGCTCTCGCCGCTGTTGAAGGCTCTCTTTCCGGCGTACGTGAACGGTCTGGGCCTGAGCGACGCTGACGGCAACCTCCTCACGCTGGATTCGGACGGCACCGGTAGCTTTGCCGAGTGGGTGAAGCGTTGGGTGATCGCATCCGCCCAGCACGAGCTGGACACGCACGACAACGAGCTCAACCGCCCGTGGCTGCAGGTTTACGGCAGCCAGATTGACATGCAGGACTACCTGCGCATTGTTGACGGTAAGGTGGTTGACCTCGACTGGGATGCCTTCGTCACCAAGATCACGCGCATGAAGGCCGCGCCTGCCTTTGACGCGCTCGACCTGGGCAGCCCCGAGAACGAGGAGTTTGGGGACGAGGCCGTTGACGGACGCCACTTCTCGGCCTTCTCCATGGAGCACAGCCAGGCGCTGGGCGCCGAGCTGGCCGACCCTGCCATCGTGCGGCTCATGAACCCGGTCACCCACGCGCTTGAGGGCAACCCCGGCGTCACGCAGCACTGGCGCGTTCGCCACGGCTCGTTTGACCGCGACACCTCGCTGGCCATCCCGGTGATTCTCGCCACGCTTCTTCAGAACAAGGGCTTCGATGTGGACTTCGCCCTGCCGTGGGGTCTGCCCCACAGCGGCGACTACGACCTGCCCGAGCTCTTCGCCTGGATTGACAACCTCTGCAAGTAACGTGCAACACCGGGTTCCGAACCCGTGTTGCAAGAGGCGACAAGACGAAACTAACCCCTCGTAAGGAGGCGCTTCCATGACGGACATCATTGACCTGCGCAGCGCGCTTGACTACCTGCGCACCCAACCCGGGCAGCTCATCGAGACCGACGTGGAGGTGGATCCAGCGGCCGAGCTCTCCGGCGTGTATCGCCACGTGGGGGCGGGCGGCACGGTGGCGCGCCCCCCGCATGTGGACGGCCCTGCCATGGTCTTCTACAACGTGAAGGGCCACCCCGGCGCGCGTGTGGCCATCGGTGTGCTGGCCAGCCGCGAGCGCGTCGCGCGCCTGCTGGGCTGCAAGAAGGAGGGGTTGGGCCGCCTCTTGATGGAGAGCGTGGCCAACCCTGTGCCGCCCGTGGTGATTGATGGCTCGGCCCCTGCGCAAGAGGTGGTGCACCTGGCGACAGACCCAGACTTCGACCTCTTCAAGCTCATCCCGGCACCCACCAACACGCCGGTTGACGCCGGTCCCTACATCACGCTGGGCATGTGCTACGCCACGCACCCTGACACGGGCATCTCGGACGTCACCATCCACCGCATGTGCATCCAGTCAACAGACGAGCTCTCCATCTTCCTGCAGCCGGGCTCGCGCCACATTGGCGCTATGGCCGAGCGCGCCACTGAGCTTGGCCAGCCGCTTCCCATCTCGGTCTCCATCGGCGTTGACCCCGCCATCGAGATCGGATCCTGCTTCGAGCCGCCCACCACGCCGCTTGGCTACGACGAGCTCTGCGTTGCCGGCGCCATTCGCAAGCGCCCCGTGGAGCTCGTGCCCTGCGTGAGCGTGAACGAACGTGCCATCGCCAATGCTGAGTACGTCATCGAGGGCGAGATCCTGCCCGGGAGCAACCACGTGGTGGAGGACCAGAACTCTCACACTGGTTTCGCGATGCCGGAGTTCCCCGGCTACAACGGCCCGGCGAGCCACGAGTGCTGGCTGTTGAAGGTGCATGCCGTGACGCACCGAAAGAACCCCATCATGCAGACCTGCATCGGCCCTTCCGAAGAGCACGTCAACATGGCGGGCATTCCCACCGAGGCCTCCATCCTGAGCATGATTGAGAAGGCGCTGCCCGGCAAGGTGGTCAATTGCTACGCGCATCGTTCGGGTGGTGGCAAGTACCTCGCCATCCTGCAATGCAAGAAGACGGTGCACACCGATGAGGGCAAGCAACGCCAGGCAGCGCTCCTCGCGTTCTCGGCGTTTCCCGAGCTCAAGCACGTGATTCTGGTGGACGAGGATGTGGACATCTTCGACACCAACGACGTGCTGTGGGCCATGAACACCCGTTTCCAGGGGGACCGCGACATCA
>JAFUBJ010000399.1 GCA_017460265.1 Atopobiaceae bacterium
CTGCCGTGCCGGCCTCTGCGGCACGGCCTGGCGCGACACGGCCTGCCCCGCTTCGATGGTGGGCGCGTTCTCGTCGCGGTGGCCGCTCTTGGAGTAGTAGTACTCGTAGTAGTACTCGGAGCTGCGGCGCTCGCAGAAGTTCATGACGATGCCGGCAAGGTTGCAGCCAGACTTCTTGAGCTGCTCGGCCGCGGCCGCGACCTCGGCCTTCTTGGTGAAGTTCTCGCGCACCACCATGAAGACCGCGTCCACCTTGGTGCCCAGGACGGCCGCGTCGACGAAGGTGCCCACGGGCGGCGTGTCAAAGACCACATAATCAAAGGTCTTCTTGGCCACCTCGATCAGACGGGCAAAGCGGTTGGAGTTGAGCAGGTCGGACGGGTTGGGAATGTGCGGTTCCGCGTCCAGGAAATACAGGTTGGGCGTGGTGGTGGAGATGGCGGCAGTGGTCAGGCCCACCTCTCCAGAGACCACGGAGTACAGGCCGTGCTGCGCGTGGACGTTGAGCGCGTGCGCCATGGAGCGGCGGCGCATGTCGCACTCCACCAAAAGGACCGTCTTGCCGGAGGTGGCGATGGCGCTGGCCAGGTTAGCCGTGACGAAGGTCTTGCCCTCGTTGGGGACGGCGGAGGTGATGGCCACCGTGCGCACGGGGTTGTCCACGCTCATGAAGCGGATGTTGGCGAGCAGGGTCTTTGCGGAGTTGACGACGCTGCTGAGCTCGTCGTTCTTACCGCTGCTCTTGGTGAAGAGGGAGGGAATCGAAGGAAGTGCCATGGCCTAGCTCCTCTCGAGTGCCGGGAAGTGGCCCACCACGGGCACGCCAACGAGTTCCTCGACGTCGCTGCCGCTGCGGACGCGCGTGTCGAGCATGTCGCGGATGACCACGATGGCCACCGCGGCAAAGAGGCCGGCCATGAAGCCGACGAGGGTGTAGAGGGCGCGTCGCGGGCCGGAGGGGCTGGTGGGCACCTTGGCCGCGTCGATGACGTTGACCGACTCGATCTGCATGACCTCGGACGCGATGCGCGACGTAGCCTCTACCAGCGCGTTTGCGACCGCGGCGGTCTCAGCCGGGTCGGTGCCCGTCACCGCGAGCGTGATGACGCGCGTGGTGGTGGAGCTGGTGATGGAGAGGTCATAGCCGTTGAGGTTCTCCATGCCAAACTGCTCGGCCACGTCGGCCTTGACGCGCGCGGAGCGCAGGATGGTCGACACGTCGTTGGTGAGCATCTGGCCGGCGGACAGGTCGGACTGCGTGATGGCGGTCTGGGCCTCGTCGGCTGTCTTGGAAAGCACGTACATCGTCGTGGTGGCGGTGTACTCGTTGGGCAGGAAGATGCTGCCAAGGGCCACGATGGCGGCGGTGGCCAGCGGCAGGGCCACGACTATCGCAAGGTGCTTGCGCAGCAGGGCCAACAGTTCGAACAGCGTCACGGGGGCGCCTCCCTCTTAGGTAGTGATGCGGCGCGGCTGGTGGGCCGCGCCGTTGGTCTTGCAGTGGTGCTTAGTCCTCGTCGAGCTGCTCGGCAACCTC
>JAFUBJ010000400.1 GCA_017460265.1 Atopobiaceae bacterium
CCTCCCGAGGAGGCCACCGAGGCCGAGATCGACCCGCAGATCGACCAGCTCCTCTCGTACCAGACCACCTTCGAGGATGACGACACCGACCGCGCCTGCGAGGAGGGGGACGTCGTCTCCTGCGACATCGCCGACAAGGAGGGTGCCGCGCACCTTGCGGGCAAGAACCGCACCCTGAGCCTCAACCCGGCAGGTTCCGGCGTTCCCGAGGAGCTCGTCCAGGGCATCGTGGGCATGAAGGCCGGCGAGACCAAGGAGATCAGCTGGACGCACTCGCACACGCACGAGGACGAGGTCCACGAGCACACCTTCACCGTCGAGGTTACGCTCAACTCCATCAAGAAGGCCGTCACCCCCGAGCTCACCGACGAGCTTGCCAAGAACAGCTTTGGCTTTGACACCATTGACGAGCTTCGTGACGCCGTCAAGGAGGAGATCGAGGAGGACAAGACCCGTTCGCTTCCGCGCCTGAAGGAGGACCGCGTCGTCGAGGCCCTCGGCGAGCGCCTGCAGCTCGAGGAGGTTCCCGAGCCCTTCCTGAACCAGGTCATGAACGAGCTTGCCAACGAGTTCCTGCAGCAGCTGCAGCGTCAGGGCATGTCCCTCGACATGTACCTTGGCGCCCGCGGCATGAAGACCGAGGACTTCATGAACGACCTGCGCCAGCAGGCCATGGACCGCGCCCGTCAGTCCGTCGCACTCGACGCCCTTGCCAAGAAGCTCGAGTTTGTCGCCACGACCGACGACGTCCGTGCCGAGGTCGAGAAAGCCGGCGTCGAGGACGTCGACAGCATGATCGAGCAGCTCTCCACCGAGGGACGCCTGCCCGCCATCCGCGAGGCGATCCGCCGCTCCAAGGCCGTCGACTGGCTGGTCGAGAACGCGACCGTGACCGTCGTCGACGAGATCGCCGAGCGTCGCGACGATGCCGAGTCTGACGAGGCCGCTCCCGAGGCTGAGGCTGCCGAGCCCGAGGAAGCCGACGCCGAGTAAGTGCACAGCCGCATTTGGTTGCGTGCCCCGGGCGGCCTTTGGCCCCTGGGGCACGTTTTCAAAAAAGGAGAATCCATGCCATTCCACAACCCCACCAACATCCCGCTCATCCCTTATGTCGTCGAGCAGACCCCTCGTGGCGAGCGCAGCTATGACATCTATTCGCGCCTGCTCAACGACCGCATCGTCTTCATTGGCGAGCCCATCACGCGTGAGAGCGCAAACCTCGTCATCGCGCAGCTCCTGCACCTTGAGTCGCAGGATCCCGACAAGGACATCTCGCTCTACATCGACTCGCCCGGCGGCGAGGTGTATGCAGGCCTGGGCATCCTTGACACCATGAACTTCATCCAGCCCGAGGGCTCGACCATCTGCGTGGGCATGGCCGCCTCCATGGCCGCCGTGCTTCTGGCCTCCGGCGCCAAGGGCAAGCGCATGTGCCTTCCCAACTCCATGGTGCTCATCCACCAGCCGAGCTCGGGCGTCGAGGGCCAGCAGACCGACATCCAGATCGTTGCCGAGGAGACCAAGTACATCCGCGAGCACCTCAACCAGATCCTGGCCGACGCAACTGGCCAGCCCATCGAGAAGATCAACGCCGACACCGAGCGCGACAACTACCTGCGTGCGCAGGAGGCCCTTGAGTATGGTCTCGTTGACCGCGTGATCACCTCTCGTTTCGAAAACGCTGACAACGAGGAGTAGCCGCATGGCCAAAGGTGAACAGGAGCTCCACTGCTCATTCTGCGGAAAGCCAAGAAGCGCCGTCGAGAAGCTCATCCGCTCTCCCAACGGGGTGTACATCTGCGACGAGTGCGTCGAGGCGTGCGGACAGATCATTGCCGAGTCCGAGGCGGAGGAGGGCTATCTCGAAGACGTTATGGAGGAGTCTCCGTTCCTGTCTGACCTCCCGACGCCCCACCAGATCTATGACGAGCTCTCGCAGTATGTCATGGGCCAGGAGTCGGCCAAGCGGGC
>JAFUBJ010000401.1 GCA_017460265.1 Atopobiaceae bacterium
GACCGTGCAACGACTGCCCTGGTCGACGGGATGTTCGCCGTGCACGGCGGTGGCGGCAAAGTCCTGCACGCTCAGGCCCATGGAGTCGGCAAAGCTCGCAATGAACGAACCGCAGCCAGAGGAGCATGCCTCGTTGAGGGAGATGTGCTCGATGATGCCATCCGCCACCTGCAGGCACTTCATGTCCTGGCCGCCGATGTCGAGGATGAACTGGACGTCAGGCACGAATGCCTGCGCACCACGGAGGTGTGCTACCGTCTCGATCTCTCCGGAGTCCGCCTGCAGCGCCTCGATGAGAATGGCCTCGCCATAGCCCGTCGTGGTCACGTGGCCAATGGTCACGCCTTCGGGCAGGCTGTCATAAAGGTCATCCATGATCTTGCGGGCGGTGCCCAGCACGTCACCATTGTTGTTTCCATACCAGGTGTACAGCAGCTGACCCTGCTCGCCCACCACCGCGGCCTTCATGGTGGTGGAGCCAGCGTCCATGCCAATGAACACGCGGCCACGATAGTCGGAGAGGTTGCCACGAGGGACAACCTCACGATCGTGGCGACGCTTGAAGGCATAGTAGTCCTCGTCGGAGGCAAAGAGCGGGTCGAGACGGGCGACCTCGGACCCTTGCGTATCCTTGAGGTTAGCAAGCGCATCGATGACCTGGGCAAACGTGACGCGCTTGTCGGTCTCGCCCGCAAGGGCCGCTCCCGTCGCCACAAAGAGGTGGGCGTTTTCGGGGATGATGCGGTGCTCTTCGTCCAGCCCAAGCGTTTCGTAGAAGCGCGTGCGCAGCTCGGAGAGGTACTGGAGCGGGCCACCCAGGAAGGCCACATAGCCGCGAATGGGATGGCCGCACGCAAGGCCCGACACCGTCTGGTTGGCCACTGCCTGCAGGATAGAGCAGGCAATGTCAGCGGGGGCCGCCCCCTCGTTGAGCAGGGGCTGCACGTCCGACTTGGCAAAGACGCCGCAGCGGCTCGCGATGGGATAGATGTGCGTGGCACCCTTTGCCAACTCGTTCAGGCCAGCGGCATCAGTCTCGAGCAAAGATGCCATCTGGTCGATGAAGGCTCCCGTGCCACCCGCGCAGGTTCCGTTCATGCGCTGCTCGATGCCGTTGTCAAAGTAGATGATCTTGGCGTCCTCGCCACCAAGCTCGATGGCGACGTCAGTCTGGGGAATGAGCACCTCAACGGCACGCTTTGAGGCAATGACCTCCTGCACGAACTCAAGGTCAAGCCACTTTGCAAGCAGCATGCCGCCAGAGCCTGTGATCGACACGCGCATGCGCGCCTCGCCAATCACGCGCTGGGCGCGCTCGAAGAGGTCGCGTGCCGTGGCACGGATGTCGGTGTGGTGACGCAGGTAGTTGGCATAGACCAGGCGGTCATGGCCATCAATGACGGCAAGCTTGACCGTAGTGGAGCCCACGTCGATTCCAAGGCGCAAGTCGGCGTGGCGGAAGTCGACGGGTCTGGCGGGACTCAGCTCGGCGCCGTCTTGGCGCAGGAGCAAACCAGGCGTCACCTGGCTCTGCGCGACGTGCGAGTCAGTTGTCCGAACCATAGGAGAACTCCTTTCTTCGGACAGCGGCTGTCCGAGCAAGGGACGGAATGTCAAAGCCGATGGGTCGCCCATAGAGGTCGCCAGGCCTGACAAACATGAGAGCGGTCATCATGCGGGCCATGATGCCGACGGGTTCCTGCATGCCAGTGGTGAGCCACCTCACAAGGACCCCCACACCTGCAGATATGGCAAAGGTCAGGTAGTACTCGACGATGGTGTCTGCCTGGGGAACCGCGAGTCCTTCGACCACGCGGCCATACACCTGCTCGCGGACCATGTCGCTCAGACGCTTGGAGAAGGCGGGGTCACCCCCATCCCCCAGGAGCGCCGAGAGGTACGTCCCGTTTTCCTTGAAGTACTCAAGCAGCTCAATCGACCCAGGACAGGGGTTGAAGGCCTCAATTGCCTCCTCAAGCTCGTCAAGAGTCGTCTGCGCGATGCGCGTGACATAGGGGCGCAGCTCCTCGATGGTCTCGTCCTCAATGCAACGGACCAGCGTGGGAATGTCGCGGTAGTGGGAGTAGAACGTGCGGCGCGTGACGTCGGCACGGTCTGTGACCGCCGTCACCGTCACCTGGGAAAGGTCACCTGTGGCCTTGATCTCGGCAGCAAGGGCATCGCGCAGCGCTGCACGTGTGCGGCGTGACCTCCGGTCGGTGTAGGCAACAGGCTGCTCCTGTGTGTTTGTGGGCATAGATGCCTTTCTCACTATGTGCATTTCTTCACAGAGTGTGAAGTATTGCACAACATGAGAAATGATGGGTTTCAGATGGCAAACACCATGGAACCGTCATGCGAACTTGCATTGCCTAAACATAACTGCGCATGGCAGAAACGCCCAACGCCACCGTCGAGCCATTATGGAGAAGCGCAGAGGTCTGAGGCGTGATCACTCCCGCAATGCCAAGTGCGAGCAAGGCGGAGTTGAATCCCATAATGGTGTGGAACGACCGTTCAAAACGCCGAGAGAGGCCGAGGCTGATGCGTCTGAGCGTCACGAGGGCCTGCAGGTCAGAATCGGTCAGCGTGATGTCAGCGACCTCACGCGCCACGGCAGTTCCCGCCGCCATGGCAACTCCCACGTCCGCAGCGGAAAGCGCTGGGGAGTCGTTCACACCGTCACCAACCATGACGACATGATGCCCCTCCTGACGGAGGCGCTCAACGTAGGCATGCTTGTCCTCAGGGAGCATGTTTGCCTGAAACTCGGTGATGCCTGCCACCTCCGCTATGCGCTTTGCAGCCGCGTAGTTATCCCCCGTCAGCATGACAACGTGCTTGTATCCCAGCGCACGAAGCTGCGTCACCGCCTCTGCCGCGCCGGGCTTCAGCGGGTCCTCTATGCCAAGCGCACCCACCAGCACGCCGTCGTAGGCAAGATAGAGAACCGACAGCCCGGCCATCTCGCTCTTGATGCGCTCCTTGATTTCTGGCGGGAAATACACCTGCTCGTCCTCTTTGACAAAGTGGCGCGAACCAATGATGACGCGCACACCATCAAGGGACGACACAAGCCCGTGCGCCACGATGTATTCAACCTCGGCGTGACGCTCTCGGTGCTTGAGGCTTTGCTCTGCAGCAGCATTAACCACGGCGCGGGCCACGGGATGCGGATAGTGCTCTTCCAGGCAGGCAGCAAGACGCAGTACGCGCGTGCGGCTCCAGCCCTGCGACCCAACGACCTTGGCAACCCGCGGGGAAGCCTCGGTCAGCGTCCCGGTCTTGTCAAACACGATGGTGTCTGCAGCGGCAACCTTCTCGAAGTGCTTGGAACCCTTGACCGTAAAGCCCAGGCGGGCGCTCTCCGTCATGGCAGCCAAAACCGACACAGAGCCCGTCAGCTTGAGCGCGCAGGAGTAGTCCACCATGAGTGCCGCGGCGACCTTGGTGATGTCCCTCGTAAACAGCCCGACGATTCCCGCCAGAAGGAAGTTCCACGGAACGATGGCGTCCGCCAAGCGATCGCGCCTCTCCTGCGTCTCGGAGCGAAGTGACGACGACCTTTCGACCAGCGTCACGATGGAACGAAGCTTGGTCTGCCCCGTGGTGGCGCGCACGCGGACGAATACCTCGCCCTCCTCTATTGCGGTGCCCGCAAAGACGTCGTCTCCCACCGTGCGCTCCACCGCAAGCGGCTCACCCGTAAGGGCGGCCTGGTTCACCATTGCCGTGCCGCGCTCGACCGTACCGTCGATGGGCACAGGCGTGCCCGTGCGCAGGACCACCAAGTCACCCACGGCAAGATCTGTGGCTGACACGGTCTCTTCTTCTGACCCGCGAATGCGCTGGGCAGACTCAGGCATGGCAAGCAGCGAATAAATCAGCTCGTTTTGGGAGCGGGCGCGCGTGTAGTCCTCGAACGTCTCTTCGAGGTCAAGCAAAAACATCGTCTCGCAGGCCGTAAGGGGGTCTCGCTGCACGAGCGACACGCCAATGGCCGAAGCGTCAAGCACCGGCACGTCAAGACGTGAGCGAGCAAGGGAACGAAGCGCCTCCCACAGGTAATGGCGATAGCGCCACAGGGCCCACAGAGCGCGCAGCGGATAGGGCAAAAACCATTTACGCAGGTAAAAACCGCCCACAAGGTCTGCCAGGTCAAGGAGGAGCGAATGCGTGCGCGGGGCAAGGGCCACCGTGCACTCCGCGCGGGCAGCGCTCACGCCCTCCTCGTCCACACGGCAAAGGTGCACAAGAACCGCCTCGCGCGATGCGCTGTCGTAGCGGACCGCCAACGACCCGATGCGCGGAAAGACCGTCACGTCAAGAACCGCCGGACAGCCCAACACCACCTGCGAAAGGGCGTCCACGTCGGCATCGGGAATCATGCCGTCAAGGCGCACGCGCATGCGCCCGGGCACCTCATGCTCGATATAGAACCTCATGGGAGCGAAGGACAGAGCTACTTGGCGTCTGCCATGTTGACGTATAGAGCCTCGGCAACGATGTCGCCAGCCTCGGCACGGGCCTCCTCAACAATCTGCTCGTAGCGAGACTTGGCACGCATGCCAGCGGCAACGCCCTTAACGCACAGCTTGTGAACGGGCTCGCTCTTGAGAACGGCTGGCGCAACCGTTCCAAGCAGGAAGGAACCAGCGGCAATGACGATACGATTGTGGAGCATGACTATCCCCTCTCTCGTTGCCCAAACTCTGATACGCAGCGGGCAACTGACTGTAAATTAGCCTTATCTAACAAATAAGTATACTAACTCTAACATTTGGCCCTGCAACGCTCTTTTTGCCGTCTGCGACTTTGGTGGGCCAGCCACGTCATTGTCATGCCCCAGATGGCGGACAATTGCCTTGTGCTTCGAGGCAAAACCAAAAGAAGGAGTTGTCATGCTTCCTGTTTCCGTGCCGTTCGGGACCCTCTCAGACGGAAGAGAATCCCAGCTCTTGCTCCTTTCCAACGCGTCTGGCATGACGGTCGCGCTAACCGACATCGGCGCGAGCATCGTGTCGGTGCGCGTGCCCAACGCGCAGGGAGACCTCGTTGACGTGGCCTTGGGCTACCTGGGCGCTCGCGGTTACGAGGAGGGATCGACGTGCTTTGGCACCACCGTGGGACGCATTGCCAACCGCACGGCCAACGGGCGCTTTACGCTTGAGGGACGTGAGTACGTCATGGCGCAAAACGAGGGCGAAAACAACTTGCACAGCGGCCCCGACATGTGGAGCATCAGGCTGTGGGACGTGGCCGAGCGGTCTGACGGCCGCGTTGTATTTGAACTTGACTCCCCCGACGGCGACCAGGGCCTGCCTGGATCGGTGACCATGCGCGTTGTCTATGAGCTGACCGATGACAACCAGCTGGTTCTGACCTACGAGGGAACCGCATCCGCCGCAACGCCCATGAGCATCACCAACCATTCCTATTGGAATCTCAATGGCCATGCCGCAAAGGGAGTCTTGGAGCACACGATTAGCGTCGATGCCCAAAAGTACCTGCCCACCGATGCGACGGGCATTCCGCTGGGCACAATCAGCAGCGTAAAGGGAACGCCGCTTGACGTTTGCGAACCCACGCCCTTGACCTCTATCTTGAGCGAGCTGCCGGGGGGCATCGACCACAACTACTGCCTGGAAAACGACGGCAAGCTTGCGCACGCCGTGAGGCTTGTGGGCACGCGCTCTGGCATCGCGCTCGACGTCTCTACCGATGCCCCCGGGATCCAGGTGTACATGTCTGGCATGCTCAACCCCATGGTCGGCAAGGACGGCGCCACCTACGAGCGCTTCTGCAGCGTGGCGCTCGAGGCACAGCAATGGCCGGACGCAATACATCACAGTGACTGGCCGAGCCCCGTCTTTGGTCCCGAGCGCCCTTACAAGCAGACCACGGTCTTTGCCTTCTCGGCGGAGTAGCGCGCCCCTGCGTCCTGCGTCTCGTTACAAGCTAGATGTGCTCCTGCGCATTGCGGCACCGCGATGCGCAGCTCTCCTATAATGGGAGCGTTGCATCGCAGATAGGAGCCTTCATGGACATCACCCCGCAGGAAGTCGCCGAGACCATGGCCATGGTCTCCCAGCAAAACCTCGACCTCCGAACCATCACCATGGGCATTTCGCTCATGGGATGTGCCGACGAGGACATACGACGCATGTCGACCAAGGTCTACGACCGCATTACGCACACGGCGGAACACCTGGTAGAGACCGCGAATGCCCTGGAGCGGGAATACGGCATCCCCATTGCCAACAAGCGCGTGTCGGTGACCCCCATTGCGCAGATTGCCGCGGCGTGCACCGACGCCGACCTCTCCCCTCTTGCCGTCACGCTTGACCGTGCGGCCGAGACGCTGGGCATCGACTTTCTGGGCGGCTTTTCGGCCCTTGTGCAAAAGGGCATGGGAGACGCCGACCGTCGGCTCATCTCGTCCATTCCCGCCGCGCTTTCTGCCACCGAGCGCGTCTGCAGCAGCGTCAACGTGGCCTCCACGCGCGCCGGCATCAACATGGATGCCGTTCTTCTTATGGCGCAGACCATCGTGAAGACTGCCGAAGCGACCACTGCACGCGACTGCTGCGGTGCGGCAAAGCTGGTTGTCTTTGCCAACATGGTGGAAGACTCGCCGTTCATGGCGGGCGCCATCCACGGCTCGGGTGAGGCGGACGCCGTCATCAACGTGGGCGTCAGTGGACCCGGCGTCATGGCGGCGGCGCTGCGCCAGCTGCCTGTGGACGCGAACCTCATGGATGTTGCCGAAAAGATCAAGGAGACCGCCTTCAAGATCACCCGCGCGGGCGAGCTGATGAGCCGCGAAGCGTCACGACGTCTGGGCGTGGAGAAGGGCATCGTCGATCTCTCGCTGGCGCCGACCCCTGCGGCGGGCGATTCCGTGGCAGAGATCCTTGAGATCATTGGCGTCGGGCGCACGGGCGGCCCCGGCACCACCTGCGCACTTGCCCTGCTCAACGATGCCGTCAAGAAGGGCGGCGTCATGGCGAGCTCGAGCGTGGGCGGTCTTTCTGGCGCCTTCATTCCCGTGTCGGAAGATGCCGGCATGATTCGCGCGGTGGGCGAAGGGGCCCTGACTCTAGAGAAGCTCGAGGCCATGACCTGCGTGTGCTCTGTGGGCCTGGACATGATTGCCGTGCCAGGAGACACTTCCGCCGAGACCATTGCCGGACTCATTGCCGACGAGATGGCCATTGGCGTCATCAACACCAAGACCACGGCAGTTCGCGTCATTCCCGCCATCGGCCACGGCGTGGGCGACACGCTCGTGTTTGGCGGCCTTTTGGGAACTGCGCCCGTCATGCCCATCAACCAGTTTGCAGGCAGCGTGCTCGCCCACCGAGGAGGGCGCTTCCCCGCACCGCTCAACAGCCTGAAGAACTAGGCTTTTGGCGCGTTGGCCAAATCTTGACCATCATCATGCTGTAAAACGATTCGTTTTGCCAAGGATAACGGTAAAGGTCGCGATTTGTACCACTTTTTTGAGGTTTTGGTTACGCTGTTTTTTCGCATGGGCCAAGACGGGCGGAATGGCCAAAAAGGGTAAGCCGTCTACCTGCAGTTTTTATATAGCAACTATCGAATTATGTCTTGATAAGAAAATCGCCATCACCAAATCCTCCAAAAAGTGGTCCAATCTGGCGAGTCACCTTCTCGGAGGATCCTTCCGGCGGGC
>JAFUBJ010000402.1 GCA_017460265.1 Atopobiaceae bacterium
CAGAGCCCATAAGACCCGAAGCCCACTCAGGAAGACGTCAAAAAGCGCGGATTGGCCAAGATGGCCACAGCCATCGCAGCCAACATCACCGTGACGCTCGCCACAGCCGTTTTGTTGATCATGGGCCTGGCCCCCTTCCCAGACAATCCGATTCTTGGCGCGGCAGCAGGCAGAATCGCGGCGAGCGTGGTCATCTTGCTTGTCCTTGTCCTACTTGGCGGGCGTTCTTGGATGGGAATATCCGGAAAAGGTCTTGCCTACACGTTCCGTCACGCTTGGCCTCTGCTGTTGGTCGGCACTGTCCCGTCGGGAATAACGTTTTATCAGGCGCTGACCGGAAGCGGTCTGCCGGAGAGCTTCTTCTCCAGTCTTGCCGTGACCGCACTTCTTTGCATCGCCATCGGCGTCATGGAGGAGTATCTCTTCCGTGGCATCCAACTCAATGCCCTGCTTGCAGGCCTTGGTGGCTGGCGCTGGGGCGTCATCGTCTCGGTCATCATCTCGGCAATCATGTTTGGCAGAACCCACGTTGCGCAGGAGAGCGTGACTGGGAACGTCGCCGCGATACAGGCTGCCCTCAAGATCATCCAGACGGCCATGTTTGGCGTCGTCCTGTCCGAGACGGTCATGCATACGCGCGAGCTTGGAAGCGCCGCCGTCTTTCATGCGCTCAACGACTTCATCATGATGAGCGCATCAGTCGCCCTGCAGGGAAACCAAACCGTTGGCAGCAGCTACATCAACGTCGATCAGGCGTCCAACGTCTACCTTGCCTACGGCATCATGATCGCCGTCTACCTGCTGCCCACCATCCTGGCGTTTCTGACCATCTGGAAAGGGCATCAGACCTGTCGCGGAGCCTTCATGGAATAGCTTGGCTCGTCCCCGACTGGCAGCCCGGCTCTGTTCGGGACGTCCTGAGGTCGAATAGCCCTTACGCCTGTAGCTGTCCAGCAAGCAGGTACTCGACGTTGCCCTTGTGACCTGTGATGGGGCTTTCGCAACTGCCCAGGATGCGCAGGCCCGCCTGTTCAAAAGCGCCCTGCACCTATGCGAGCGCTGCCAGGCGCACCTTTGGGTCGCGGACGATGCCGCCCTCCCCCACGTCCTCTCGCGCCGCCTCAAACTGGGGTTTTACCAGCGTGAGGAATATGCCTTCCGGGGCGAGCAGCGTGACGACTGCCGGCAGCACCGTCAGGACCGAGGTGAACGAGACGTCGCAGACGGCAAGGTCAAAGCGAACGTCCGTCATGGCGGGCAGGTCGACGATGTTGGTCCGCTCGAAGAGCGTCACGCGCGAATCCTGCCTGAGGGACCAGTCAAACTGGGCATACCCGACATCCACCGCCGTCACCCGCGCCGCCCCGCGGCGCAGCAGGCAGTCGGTGAAGCCGCCCGTCGAACACCCCACATCAAGGCAGGTCAGGCCAGCCGGGTCAACGCCGAGCGCGTCAAGGCCGTGGGCGAGCTTGAGGCCGCCGCGGCTCACATAGGCCAGCTGACCCCTGACGTGTAGCGGCAGTCCAGGGACGACCTGCTCTCCAGGCGAGGTCAGACGTCGATCGCTCGTGGAGACGTCACCCGCCAACACGACACGAAGGGCATCATCGGTTGTAGAGAAGAATCCCTGGTCAACGAGTTCTTGATCGAGGCGCTGCCGTTTGGGCATCGTATGCTATACCGCCTGCTCGCTCGCCTGCTCCGCCTCCTTGAGGCGGGCCTCCTC
>JAFUBJ010000403.1 GCA_017460265.1 Atopobiaceae bacterium
CGGAAGCGATGCCGGCGCTGAGGGCGGCGAGGCAGTCCTGCGCTTTGGCACCTCCATCCCCGGCGCCCACGTGGCCACCCAGCTCACCTCTCTCACCATCGGCATCTCCGAGAACGTCTGCGACACCCTCGTGACGCTCGACCCCAACACGCAGGAGGTCCTCCCGCTGCTCCTCACGCAGCTCCCGACCGTCTCTGAGGATGGCCTCACCTACTCCTTCGAGCTCAAGAGCGACGTCAAGTTCCATGACGGCACCGTGCTCACCGCCAACGACGTGAAGTACACCTTCGAGCGCCTCTTCAAGCTCAAGAGCCAGACCGACTCCTACACCTACATCGTGGGCGCCCAGGACATCATCGACGACAAGGCCACCGAGCTCACCGGCCTCGCCGTCGTGGACGACACGCACTTCACCATCACGCTCACACAGGTCTACTCCTCCTTCGTGCGCATGCTCTGCCAGTTCTACGCCTCCATCTACCCCGCCGCCGCATGCGAGGCCGCGGGCGAGAACTGGGGCATCGGCACCAACTTCATCGGCACGGGCCCGTTCAAGATCGAGAGCAACGACGACTCCACCGAGTGCATCCTGGTCGCGTTCGACGACTACCATGAGGGCCGCCCGGCGCTCGACCGCATCGAGATCACCTACATCGACGATGCCGGCTCGCGCGTCATGAGCTACCAGAACGACGACATCGACCTCTGCTTCGTCGACACCTCCCTGCTCGAGCAGTACAAGAACGACGAGACCATCTCCTCCGCGCTCGTGTACTACACCCCCGCCGCCACACAGTTCCTGAACCTCAACCTCAACGGCCCCGAGTTCCAGGACATCAAGGTCCGCGAGGCCCTTTCGCTGGCCATCAACCGCCAGGAGCTCTGCGACACGATCCTGTCTGGCGCAGCCCTTCCCTGCACCGGCTTCATTCCGCCCTCGGAGTCCGGCTCCGACCCCAACGGCACCGTCCTCGAGTACAACGTCGACCGCGCCAAGGAACTGCTCGCAGAGGCGGGCAACCCCACCATCTCCTTCACCTCCAAGGTGCGCCCCGTCGACGAGGACGTCATGGTCGCCATCCAGGACATGTGGTCCAAGATTGGCGTCGACTGCAAGGTCGAGACCATGGACCCGCAGCAGTGGCGTGACGACCGCGCCGCCGGCAACCTCGTCTGCACGCTCGTGACCTGGTCGACCCTGTCCTTCGTCGGCGTCGAGCACATGGGCTCCTACTTCACGAGCGACAAGGCGTCCCTGCGCAGCTCGTTCTACAACAGCCCCGAGTTCGACGCCTTCGTCGAGGCCGCCCGCACCTCTCTCGACGAGGCCGAGGTCACTGAGAACACCATCAAGGCCGACAACAAGCTCGTCCGCGAGGACTTTGGCACCATTCCCGTGGACTGGCCGCAGAACCCCTACGTCCTGCGCGAAGGCTTCGAGGGCCTCGAGGTCCTAGTCGACTTCCACTTCAAGCACGTGACGAAGGCCTAAGAGATACCTTACAAACCTGCACGCAAAGGGGGGTCTCGGTTACGCCGGGACCCCCCCCTTTCATGGCCTTATGCCTGTGTGTGAACAGGAAATGCAGGCTTTTGTCTCTCGGAGGGCTGCTTGTGACATACCCGCTCCTAAAGATGAGTCAACAGGGGCGTACCGGAAGGGCGATACCCTTTTGGTACGCCGTGCCAGGCCACCCTTGACCCATCTTTTGGAGCAGACTGCCATCGAGCGTCCCAAACTGGGGCACTCCTCCCAGAACGAGACAACCGCTTGCCACTGCGGGAACGCTATTCCGCTTTGTACCACAAATTAGCCTTCGCGGGAACGCATATGCCTTTCGTACCACTCACGTCTTACGGCCGACCGAACTCCTGGAACGCTGTCGCTCTTCGTGCCACGCTTTGCCGGCAGATCTGTGGTACCAAACGCAACGGCGTTCCAGGTCCGCCTACTACCGTGGTACCAAACGCAATAGCGTTCCAGCAACACCTCTCCCGTGGCACCAAACCAAATAGCGTTCCCGCGAAGGCTTCGAAGAACCTGAAAGACAACTCACAAACCCGCTCACAAGGGACCCCGGCCGTGCCGGGGTCCCTCTTTATGGCGCTGGGCCTGCGCAAGCAGGCCCAACAGATTATTAAATAAGGCTTTCCAGCCTCGCCACGCGCGCCTCAGCAAAAGCCCTCACGACTACGTCCCTTCGACGACGACCCGCCAGCGAGCGAGCGAAGCGAGCGCTGAGCGGGATGGGTGGTCGGAGGGGCCGACACCGTCACAAGTGAGTACCCCGTCTACACCTCCGGCGGCGGAGTCCGCTCCTCCTCGGTGAGCGTCTCGTCGAACAGATGGCAGGCGCACACGTGTCCGGGAGCGATCTCGAACTCCTTGGGCGCGCGCTGCGAGCACACCTTCATGCAGTTGGCGCAGCGCGTGTGGAAGCAGCAGCCCGCAGGCGGGTTGGCAGGGCTGGGCACGTCGCCCGTCAGGATCTTCTTGTCCTGGATGCGCTCGCGCGTGATGCGCGGCACGACGCCCAGCAGAGCCTCGGTATAGGGATGGCTCGGGTTGGCAAAGAGCTCGTCCGCCGTGGCAAGCTCCATCATGTGGCCCAGGTACATGACCATGATGCGGTCAGAGATGTGCTTGACCACGGACAGGTCGTGGCTGATGAAGATGTATGCAAGGCCCAGGTCGCGCTGCAGCTGCTCGAGCAGGTTGATCACCTTTGCCTGCACCGACACGTCAAGAGCCGAGACGGGCTCGTCGCAGATGACGATCTCGGGCTCGAGCACTATGGCACGGGCGATGCCGATGCGCTGGCGCTGACCGCCTGAGAACTCGTGTGGATAGCGGTACTTGTACGCAAGGTCCAGACCGACCTTGCTCATGATCTCCTCGACGCGCGCGTCACGCTCCTCGCGCGTCTTGTACGTCTTGGCAATGTCCAGCGGCTCGGCAATGATGTCGGCCACGGTCATGCGCGGGTTAAGCGATGAATACGGGTCCTGGAAGATGAGCGTCATCTTCTTGCGAGCCTCGGTCAGCTCAGCGCCGGAAAGCGCCGTGAAGTCCTGTCCGTCAAGGGTGACCGTGCCGCTCGTGGGCTCGGCCAGACGCAGGACGCACTTGCCTGTCGTGGACTTGCCGCAGCCCGACTCGCCGACGATGGCAAAGGTCTCGCCTCGACGCACCTCAAAGGACACGTCCTCAAGGGCATGCACGTAGTTCTCTGCCTTGCCAAAGAAGCCCTTCTTGATGGGATAGTGCTTGGTCAGGTGCTCTGCCTTGAGGATGACCTCGCCCAGCTCCTTATCCTTGGCCATTACTGATCACCCCACTTCTCGGTGAACTTCCAGCACGCCACGAGGTGCTTCTCGTTGCCATTGACGGGAACCATGGGCGGGAACTGCTTGTCGCAAAGACCGGCGCGTGCGTAGGGGCAGCGCGGGTTGAAGAGACAGCCCTGGGGCAGCTCGTCAAGCATGGGGACGTTGCCCGGAATGGCGTAGAGCTCGTCCACGCGCGTGTCGAGCTGCGGGATGGAGGCAATGAGGCCCGTGGTGTACGGATGCTCGGGGTTGGTGAAGAGCTCGTAGGCATTGGTGTACTCAACCAGGCGTCCGGCATACATGACCAGCACCCAGTCGGCCATCTCGGACACGACGCCCATGTCGTGCGTGATGAGCATGACGGCCGTGCCCAGCTCCTCGCGCATCTTGTCAATGAGCTGCAGGATCTGCGCCTGGATGGTCACGTCGAGGGCCGTCGTGGGCTCGTCGCAGATGAGCAGCGCCGGCTGGCAGGCAAGTGCCATGGCGATCATGACGCGTTGGCGCATGCCGCCCGAAAGCTCATGCGGATAGCTCTTGAAGACCTTCTCGGGCGCAGGTATGCCCACCAGCTTGATCATCTCAAGCGCTCGAGCGTCCGCGTCCTTCTTGGACATGCCCTTGTTGTGAACAAGGAGACCCTCGCGAATCTGCCGCCCCGCCGTCATGACCGGGTTGAGCGAGGTCATGGGCTCCTGGAAGATCATGCCGATACGGTTGCCACGATAGGCGCGCATTTCGTCGCGCGAGAGCTTGGCCAGGTCGGTGCCCTCAAGGTTGATGGATCCGCCCACGATCTTTGCGGGTGGCTGGGGCAGAAGCCCCATGATGGAAAGGGCCGTCATGGACTTGCCGCAGCCGGACTCGCCCACCACGGCAAGGGTCTCGCCCTTGCGCATGATGAAGGAGAGCTCCTGGATGGCAGGCAGGGCACCGTCCTCGGTAAAGAGCGTGACGGAGAGGTCCTTGACCTCAAGCAGGGTCTCGGAATGCTCGGTGCCATCTGCCACGTGGCTCGTCACCTTGGTGGCGTAGGCGTTTTCCTCAATGATTGGCTTCGTCATCTCTCGCCTCCCTAGCTGCGCATCTTGGGGTCGAGGGCATCGCGGAGCGCATCGCCCAGCAGGTTGAATACCATAACCGTGATGATGATGGCGACGCCCGGGATGACCGAGTAGTAGGTGTTGGACTGAATGACCTGGCGCGCGGCGCTGATCATCTGCCCCCACGACGCCATGGGCGGCTGCACGCCCAGGCCGAGGAACGAAAGCGACGCCTCGGAGAGGATGGCGTTGGGGATGCCCAGCGTGGAGGTCACGATGAGGGTGGACACGCAGTTGGGCAGCAGATGCTTCATGATGACGCGCCAGCTGCTGCCACCGGACAGGATGCAGCTCTGGATGTACTCGGAGCCTTTGAGGCGCATCACGTCACCTCGGACAAGGCGTGCCGTACCCGTCCACATGAGCAGGCCGAGGGCCACATAGAGGTTGATGAGGCCCGGTCCCAGCACGAACATCACAACGATGGCGAAGAGCAGGAACGGGAAGCTCGAGAAGACCTGGATGATGAAGGAGATGACCGAGTCGACCCAGCCACCGAAGTAGCCAGCGCTCACGCCTGCCAAAAAGCCGATGACCAGGGCAATGGCCTGGCTGACAACGCCGACGGAAAGCGACACGCGGCAGCCATAGATCATGCGGGAGAGCAGATCGCGACCAAACTCGTCGGTGCCAAAGAGGTGCGCCCCGCCAGGCGCCTGGTAGCGGTTTGACAGCTCCTGCGCATAGGGGTCATAGGGTGCCAGCAGCGGCGCAAAGACCGCGATGAGGACGAGCAGAATCACCACGAACAGGCAGAACATGCCAAGCTTGTTCTTCTTGAAGATGTTCCACGAGACTGCCCAGTAGCTTTGGGCGCGACGCTTGCCGCTCTTCTGTGCCGCAACGCGCTCCTCGGTCAGCACCTCGGCAGCATCGGATGCGATACGCTCAGCCTCAACCTGCTTGGCGTCTTTGGAATCAGAGGTAAGCAAAGCCATTACTCTGACACCTCCCCTCCAAGACGGATGCGTGGGTCAACCACCGCATACAGGATGTCGACGATGAGGTACACGATGACGCAGATGGCCGCGATGTACATGACGCCGCCCTCAATCAGCGGCAGGTCACGCTGGTTGATGGCCGTAAGCAGCATCGAGCCCATGCCCGGGATGGCGAAGATGGTCTCGATGAGGATCGAGCCCGTAAAGATGTCGCCAAGCTGCGTGCCCGCGATGGTGATGATGGGGATGAGGGCGTTGCGGAAGCCATGCCCCAAGATGACGTTCCAGCGGGCAAGGCCCTTTGCCTCGGCGGTGCGCATGTAGTCCTGGCTCAGGACCTCGAGCATCGAGGTGCGCGTCACGCGGGCGATGGACGCGGCGTAGCGCACGCCCAAGGCGATGGTGGGCAGGAAGAACGCCATGGGCTTCTTGACGCCTGCAAGCGGGAACCACTTGAGGTTGAGCGCAAAGACGATCTGCAAAATGACGGCGACCCAAAACGCCGGGGCCGAGATGCCGGCCACGGCAAGCGTCATGAGGGAGCGGTCGAGGAAGCGACCATGGTTGACCGCCGCGACAACGCCCATGAACAGGCCAAGGACCAGCGCAAAGAGGTAGGCCCAACCCGCCAGCCGCGCGGTGTACTGGAAGGAGTTGCCCATGATGTCAACCACGGGCTTGCGCTGGGTGTACGACGTGCCCAAGTCACCCTGGAGCATCTTGGAGAGCCAGCTCAGGAACTGCTCCATGACAGGCCGGTCAAGGCCCATCGTATGGCGCACCTGCTGGACGGTGGCCTCGTCAGCCATCTCGCCGAGCATGACGCGGACCGGGTCTCCCGGGACGATGTTCAGCACGAAGAACGTGATGGCGGCGATGGCAAGGATCACCCCCAGCGCCTCGATAATCCGTTTGATTAGGTAGTCCCTCATCGTTTCCCCTCTCTTGTCGTGCGAGCGCCCGCACGGGGCATGCAAGGCGCTTTCGCCCACATAAGGCCATTCCCGAAGGTATGTGCCAAATGGCCTTATGTGGGCGGCGTCCCGGGTCATGCTGGCTGACCGGGACGCCGCTCCTCACTGCTGCGATTGCCTGGGCTTATCGCCCAGAGGACCCATTAGCGGTCCGTAGGGTAGGCCTCGTTGGTCGGGTCGACGTCGACGTCGATCATGTGGTAGATCAGGTTGCCCACCTTGGCGTTGACCACGTAGGGCTGCGCCACAAAGGAGCGCTTGGGCCACCACAGAGGGATGCACGCCATGTCGTGACGGATGGCGATGTCCTCGGCCTGCTTGTAGAGGTCTGCGCGCTTGTCGGCATCAAGCTCGACGCGAGCCTGGTCAACCAGGGCGTCAAACTCGTCGTTGTGATAGAAGACCGACTTGGTGTCAGACGAGGTGTGCGCGAAGTAGGTGTACAGGTGGTTGTCGGCGTCGGCGTACAGGGGGAACCAGCCAAGGCAGTCAACCTCGATGTTGCCGGCAGCGCGGTCGTCAGACCAAACGCCAGAGTCAACGCCCTGAACCTCAAGCGTGACGCCAATCTCCTTCCACATTCCCTGGACGGCCGTCATGATGTCGACGTAGGAGCCGGAGGAGCGGGTCTCGCACTTGAGGGTGAGGTCAGAGACGCCAGCCTCGGCGAGCAGTGCCTTGGCCTGGTCGGGATCGTAGGCAAACGCGGGGGCGTCCTTGTCCCAGCCCGGCGTGGTCGGGCACACCCAGCCGGAGGCAACCGTGCCGGCACCACCCATGATGTTGGTAAGGATCTCCTCGCGGTTGATGCCCAGCGACAGGGCCTGGCGCACGCGGTAGTCAGACAGGTTGGCGGAGGAGTTGTTCAGCGCGATGAACATGACGCCCAGCGTGTCGTACAGAACGACCTTGTCGGCAGTCTCGGCGTTCTTGGAGTACTCCTCCAGAAGCGACGCGTCAAGGTCGCACCAGTCGATCTCGCCGGCAACGAAGGCGTTGAGCTTGGTGGAGTTGTCGTCGTAGAAGACGTAGTGAACCTCGTCGAGCGCAGGCTCGCCGTCGTAGTACTCCTCGTTCTTCACGAGAACGACCTCGGTGGTGTCGTCGTTCTCGGAGAGCTTGTACTTGCCGGTGCCGATCATGTTGAGACCCAGGCCCCACTGGTCGCCCGCAGCCTCGCAGGCGTCCTTCGGGAAGATGTGGGCATAGGAGATGCCCAGGTTGTTGATGAAGGTCACCATCGGCTGGGCAAGGTGGAAGGTGAAGTGGCGGTCGTCCTCGATGGTGATGCCGTCGTCGAGGTTGTCCTTCTCGCCCGCGAGCATCTCCTGAGCGCCGGCCAGCATGTCGTACATGTAGGTGGACTTGGCGGCGGTAGCAGGGGTGAACATGCGCTCGAAGGAGTACTTGACGTCCGCGGAGGTCAGCGGGGTGCCATCATGGAACTTGACGCCCTCCTTGATCTCGCACGGAAGGGTAAGGCCATCAGCCTCGAAGCTGGGGATCTCGGTGAGGAACGTGGTGACGAGCACGTTGTCCTCGGTCCAGCGCAGCGGCGACTCGACAATGGAGTCGGCGATGGCAGACTCGCCCGAGTTGGTCGACTTCTGCATGTCGAGACCCTCCTTGGGGTTCGACTGACCAAAGAACAGCTTCTTCTTGACGTCTCCGGAGGCAGAGCCACCGTTGCCACCACAGGCAGCCAGCATGGCAGACGTGCCCGCAAGGGCGGACGCCTTCACGAAGCTACGACGGCTGATGTTCTCACTCATGTTTGCCTTACCTTTCTCTTTCTTTGCGTTCTACTGGGCACGTGCTCCACTCTCCCTTTGGAGCGAAACGCGAGAATACGCCCAGAGCATGAAGACATGTTCAACCAAGGGAAATGGAAATTCAATTAAAGGGCCGAGATAATAATGACCCTTTAACAAAGGGCAGCTCGTGCGATGGCAACGAGCGCCCGTGCCGCATAATCGGCTGGCATGAAGGGGGTTTCTTTGCGCTCAAGCACCTGCTCCGCCACATAGGGCACATGCACGAACCCCGCAGGCGCCTTCTTGCCCGCCGTGCGCAACGCGTAGAGCAGGCGGTACATGAGCTGGTTGCACACATAGAGCCCCGCGGTCTCCGAGGCGTCTGTGGGAACCCCCGCAGTGCGGGCGGCATCGACGCACGCATCCACGGGAAGCGTCGCCAAGAGGGCATCTGGCGCGCCAGCTAGCACCGGCTCTCCCTGGGGAGCAAAACCCGCGTTGTCGGGCATGCGCGCACTCATGATGTTGAGCGCCACACGCTCGACGCTCACGTGGGCGCGACCTCCCGCCTCTCCCACCGCAAGCACGAGCGTGGGGCTCAGGCGGTCAAGCTCGTCGCAGAGGACATCCCCAGAGCGGCCGAACTCCACGGGAAGGAGCCGGCGCTCTACGTGACTGCCCTCGATGCTGTCAGGAAGCAGCTGGACAGCCTCCCACGACGCGTTGATGGCCTCTCCCCCAAAGGGTTCGAAGCCGGTGACCAGACTCGGTCCTTCGGCGGACATGGTGCCCTCCCCCATCTGCTCGCTCCCTACCAGAGGGGCCACCCGAAGGTGGCCCCTTGTGCGTCAAGCTTGTGTTGGCCGGATGCTACTCGGCGGTCTCCTCGGCAGGAGCCTCCTCGACAGCCTCGACCTCGGCCTCGGCCTCAACCTCGTCCTCGGGCTTGTCCATGGGCTTGACCTCGACCTCGACGCCCAGCGTCTCGGCAGCGGCCTTCATGGAGAGCGAGATGCGGCGACGGTCAAGGTCGATCTCCATGACCTTCACCTGGACGGTGTCACCCACGGCGCAGACCTGTGCGGGAGCGTCAACGTGCTGGCGGGCCATCTCGGAGATGTGCACCAGGCCC
>JAFUBJ010000404.1 GCA_017460265.1 Atopobiaceae bacterium
CGTCTTGACGAGCGAGACGTCCTGGCCGTTCAGCGTGGTGTTGGGCATGAAGTAGTAGCGGTCAAAGCCGATGACGCCTGCCAGGTACACGCCGGCAACCAGAAGTGTCGTGGCGCCCGCAATGGGAAGCGCCCAGCGACGCTTCTTCTTGGGCGCCTCTTCTTCGGTGGGCGTGAGGGTGGTGAGGGGCTCTGCCTCCGCGGCGGTGTCCGCCTCGGCGCCATTGGGCTTTGCGCTTTCGCCCTCATGTGCCGCATCGTCTTCCTCTTCGTCGATGGAAGGAAGTACCGAGGCCAGCGAGTTCGAGACGAGCGTTTCCTCTACCTTGTCCGCCGTGTCGGCCTGGGTAGGTGTTTCTTCAATGTCATGGACCTCTTCTTGAGGAGCGGGCTCATCCGCCGTCTGGTCGACGGTATCGTCGGAAGGCCTCTGCACCTCTTCGTCCAGAGTCTCCTCGCTTTTGGGGTTGAGCCCCCGTGGTGCCTCGTTTGCCTTGGCAAAGTGTGCGCCTTTGCGTGATTTCCTGCTCACAAGCATCCCCGTCGTTCGTGTCTAGGCTGCGTTCTTCGCTATCTAAGGGTTGAGATGCCCTTGTAAAGAGTTATCGTACACCAGTTGGGGCTTTGAATGTGGCAAAGGAGGCAAACCGTGTCTACCATTCACGTAGACGATCTGTGCGATCCGCGGCTGGACGCCTTTGCTCGTCTGACCGATCACCAGCTGCGAAGTGCCTTTGAGCGCGAGCAGTCCCTCATGGTGGTCGAGTCGCCCTTTGCCGTGGGAGTCGCCCTCCAAGAGGGATTGGAGCCTGTCGCCTTTCTTTTCGACGAGCGTCATGAGTCCTCCATGGCGGAGGCGCTTTCTGGCGTGCGTGACGAGGTCCCGGTCTTCTTGGCACCACGGGCGGTGATGTCTCAGCTCGGGGGCTTCAAGGTGACGCGTGGCGTCATGGGTGCCTTCCGTCGTCCGAGAGAACGTGACGTTCGCGACGTGGTGTGCGGCGCTCGACGCGTCGCCGTGCTCGAGGGGCTCGTTGACGCGACCAACGTCGGGGCCCTCTTCCGCTCGGCTGCCGCGCTGGGCGTTGATGCGGTCCTTTTGGACCCGACGTGCGCTGACCCCGAGTCGCGCAGGTCAACCCGCGTATCGATGGGAACCGTCCTCAAGGTTCCCTGGGCAACCTTCCCATCTTCGGGAGACGAGGCATGGTCGGCAGGCGGGCTGGGGCTTCTTAGGCAGATGGGCTTTCACGTCGTCGCCATGGCGCTTGAGGATGGAGCCGTCCCCCTTGACGACCCCTCCCTTCAGGGGCACGAGCGCCTTGCTCTCGTGTTTGGAAGCGAGGGCTGGGGCATATCGTCCCAGGCTCGTGCGGCCTGCGACCAAGCGGTCGTCATCCCCATGGCGCATGGGGTCGACTCCCTCAACGTCGCAGCCTCCTCGGCCGTTGCCTTCTGGCAGCTCTGCCGGTAAGGGATCGCGGCAAATCTTGCTCCTTACCGCCTTGCGGATGTTGTGTTGAACTGTGCAAAGACGGCGTTGCGAGCGCCAGAGTTGGGTACCACCTCATCAGTAAACAACCTACAAGACGCGTGTGCGTCAAGAGAGGCACAACTAAAATGGAGATGAACGACAAGAAGAAGCGCTGGTCGATGATGCTGTATGTGCTCATCGCCCTTGCGATGCTCATGCTCCTCAGATCGTTTGTGTACCCTAGCGTCATGGGCAGCCTGGTAAAGGAGACGAGCTACAGCGAGTTTCTCAAGGCCGTCGACTCGGGCGAGGTGACGGAGGTCGACCTTACCACCAACACCTCTGAGATAACGTACGTCACGGGGGAGGGCGAGAGCCGAACGGTCTATAAGACCACCCAGTTTCCCAATGACGTGACCCTCGTCGAGCGGCTCGAGAAGTCTGGCGTCAAGTTCTCGGCGCACCTTCCCGACGAGACCGCATCTCTGTTGGTCTACCTGCTCATCAACCTTTTGCCCCTGGCGATCTTCCTGGGTGGTGGCTACCTGCTCAACAGGCAGCTCCGCAAGCAGATGGGCGACGACAACAACATGTCGTTTGGCGGTGGCTTTGGGCTTGGCGGCGGGCTGGGAAGGTCTGGCGCCAAGGAGGTCAAGGGCGAAGAGACCGGAAAGAGCTTCAAGGACGTCGCTGGCCAGGACGAGGCCAAGGAGTCCCTGCAAGAGATAGTCGGGTTCCTCAAGAATCCCGAGCGCTATGCCGCCATCGGCGCAAAGCTGCCCCATGGCGCGCTCCTCGTCGGCCCTCCGGGAACCGGA
>JAFUBJ010000405.1 GCA_017460265.1 Atopobiaceae bacterium
TTCACGTCCCCCGTTCACGCCCACCCGCTCGCGCCAAACGTGTCGTGTCCTTGACCGATTGCGCCAAATGTCGCGCGCTGGTCTTCTAGTGGGATATCTTCAGGCTGTCAAATAAACGTCAGGAGGTATCCATGGCAGACCAGGAACTGAACGCCCGCATCGAGGACACGCTCTCGAAGATGACGCTCGAGGAGAAGTGCGCGCTCCTTTCGGGCGACACGCCCTTCACGACCCTTGCGATTCCCCGCCTTGGCATTCCGGCGCTGACCTTCTCGGATGGCCCCCACGGCATGCGTCATCAGGGTGAGGGGGCAAACCACTTGGGCATTGGCGGCTCTGATCCGGCCACCTGCTTCCCGACGGCCGTGACCGTGGCCAACAGCTGGGACCCAAGCTTGGGGGAGCGGCTCGGCGAGGCCCTTGGCGAGGAGGCCGCTACGATGGGCGTCAACTGCGGTCTCGGCCCCGGCCTCAACCTCACGCGCAGCCCGCTCTGCGGACGCAACTTCGAGTACGTCTCGGAGGACCCCTACCTTGCGGGCAAGATGGCCGCTGGATACGTGCGTGGCATCCAGTCGCAGGGAGTCTCTGCCTGCCCCAAGCACTTTGCCGTGAACAGCCAGGAGACGCGCCGCCAGGCATCTGACTCGGTGGTGGATGAGCGCACCATGCGCGAGCTCTACCTCACAGGCTTTGAGATCGCGGTCAAGGAGAGCGCTCCCAAGCTCATCATGACCAGCTACAACTTGGTCAACGGCACCTATGCCAACGAGAACGAGTACCTGCTCAAGGACATCCTTCGCGACGAGTGGGGATACGAGGGCTCCGTCGTCACCGACTGGGGCGGCTCCAACGACCACGTGGCGGGCGTGCGCGCGGGGTCCACCTTCGAGATGCCGGGGCCCGTGCCCGATGCCGTGCTCGAGCTGGCGGCTGCCGTGCGCTCCGGAAAGATCTCCCAGGCTGACATCGACGATCGCGTGCGCGAGGCCCTCGGCCTCATCCTCTCCACGCAGCCCGCTGTGGACGCGGCCCGTGGCACGTCGTTTGACGTAGACGCCCACCATCAGCTGGCTCGCGAGATCGCCGCACAGGGCGTCGTGCTGCTCAAGAACGGCGAAGCTCGCGAAGGCGGCGCGCTTCTCCCGCTGTCCGCAGGCACCCGCGTCGCGCTCGTCGGCGACTTCGGCAAGAAGCCCCGCTACCAGGGCGCGGGATCGTCGCTTGTCAACTGCACCAAGCTCGAGACGTTGAAAGGCTGCCTCGAACAGACCTCTGACCTCGACTTCGTTGGTTACGCCCAGGGCTTCCAGCGCGGTGGTACCACG
Organism: Atopobiaceae bacterium; assembly: GCA_017460265.1. Lineage (GTDB taxonomy): Bacteria > Actinomycetota > Coriobacteriia > Coriobacteriales > Atopobiaceae > UBA1367. The sequence continues at coordinate 1,329 of JAFUBJ010000405.1, forward strand.
ACGACGGCACTGGTGAACCAAGCCGTGCAGCTTGCCCATGACGCTGACGTGGTCGTCGTTGCCCTGGGCCTGGACGAGGCGGCAGAGAGCGAGGGCCTCGACCGCGCGGGCATGCGTTTGGACGACAGCCAGACGCAGCTCCTCAAGGCCATCTATGAGACCAACCCCAACGTGGTCGTGGTGCTCCACGCCGGCAGCCAGGTCGAGACGGACTGGACGGAGCATGCCACATCCGTGCTGTACGCCGCTCTGGGTGGCCAAGCCGGTGCCGCAGCCACGCTCGACGTGCTCACCGGCAAGGTCAACCCCTCCGGCCACCTGGCCGAGACCTGGGTGCGCCGCCTGGATGACACCGTCACCGCTGGCCGCTTCCCGAGCGACGACTTCACCTCCGAGTACCGCGAGGGCATCTTCGTGGGCTACCGCTATCACCAGAAGGCGGACGTGCCCGTGGCGTACCCCTTTGGCTATGGCCTCTCCTACACCACCTTTGAGCTGGGCGGCATTGAGATTGCCAAGGATGTGGACGGCATGCCAACGGCCGTCACCTTCACGCTCTCCAACGCTGGCGAGCGCGACGGCGCCGAGGTCTGCCAGCTCTACGTGGGTAAGCGCGACGCCCAGGTGTTCCGCCCCGTGCGTGAGCTGAAAGGCTTCAAGAAGGTCTTCCTCAAGGCGGGGGAGAGCGCAAAGGTTGCCATCGAGCTAGACGACAAGGCCTTCCGCTATTGGAATGTCAAGACCGGCGCGTGGGAGATCGAGACGGGCGCCTATGACCTCTGTGTGGGCACCTCCTGCGAGGATCTACCGCTTAGCGCAACCGTGCAGCTGGCTGGTACTGGCGCCCCCAACCCCTACGAGGGCCTGAACCTCTCCGCCTATGAGAGCGGACAGGTGAAGAGCGTCAATGATGCCCAGTTCATGGCCCTGCTCGGCCGCGAGCTGCCGGTGGGTAAGGTGGAGCTTGACCGCAATCTCTGCTTCCGCGACTTCACGCGTACGCGCAGTCCGCTGCTCGCGCTCGTCGGCTTTGTGATGAACAAGGTGGTCAAGAGCTCCGATGCCAAGGGCGCGCCCAACCTCAACGCGCTCTTCGTGTACAACATGCCCATCCGCGCCCTCGCCAAGAACGCCGGCCAGTTCTTCTCGATGGGCGTCGTCGACGCCATCGTGCGCGAGGCCAAGGGCTGGGGCATCGCTGGTGTCATCCCGGCACTGATTGTTCAATTGTTCGCTGGCAAGTTCTTCGTGCTGACGTGGCTGCTGTGGATGCTCGCGCCGATTCTTGGTGCAGTCATTGCGCACCTCGTGCGCAGCTCGCAGCTTAACAAGCGCATCGCCAAGGCAGGGAAATAGCGCGCGGGCTTTCCCGTGGCGACAACTGATAGAGAGGAATCAGCATGGCATTTCAGCAGTGGAAGGAAGAGCATCAGGCACTCTGGGAGTTCATCCTGTTCAACATCTTGTCCAACGTCTCGACGGCGGCTCGCTTCATCGTGACCTGGATCGGTACGGCTCTCACGGGCGGCGCGGGAACTGTCGTGGTGTTCCTCGCCGAGCTTGCCTCCCAGGTGGTGAACTACTTCGTTCAGATGAAGTTCGTCTTCAAGTCCACGGCCGACTTCTCCAAGAGCGCGCCCAAGTATGCGGTGCTCGCGCTCATCATCATCGTGATGAACTCGGTCATCGTGCCCAAGGTTGGACAGATGCTCATCAGCGCAGGCGTCGCGGCCACTGCCGTCAACGGCGTCATTGTCCCTGTGGCGGGCACGCTCCTGGCCGTCATCATCAGCTTCCCGCTTCTCAAGTTCTGGATTGCCCCCGACGACAAGTAGATCGAGTAGCGACACGGTGAACAGGGGACTGGTGAACAGTGAACAGGGGACGGGTGAACACTAGCCCGTCCCCCGTTCACTACTATCGGTCACTATGTGCGTTGGCTACTCGAGCGGCCTGTTGTACGACTCCTTTGCGCCCAGCACCTCCATCAGCGCCTTGCAGCGGTAGTTGAGCTCGTCGGCAGGGCAGCTGAAGACGTAGATGACGACGTTTTGGCCATACTTGACGTCGGCGTAGACGTCGGGGTTGCCCGAGCGCGAGATGGCGTCGGCAATGCCGTCGCCTATGACCTCGGCCTTGTCGACAAAGACGCCCTTGTAGTCGGTGTAGTCGCGGTCGAGGTCGATCTTTCCGTACGTGGCGAGGGCAAAGACGCCGGGCGAGTCGAGGATCCCCATGAGCTTGGCAAGTTTGTCGGCATCAGTGGTCCCCAGGCTCTCGCTCAGCTTGGGAAGCGACGTGCGAA
>JAFUBJ010000406.1 GCA_017460265.1 Atopobiaceae bacterium
ACTGCTACCAGGGCGGCATCAGCGACTTTGTCAAGTACCTCAACGAGGGCCGCGACATCCTCCCCGGCCTGTCCAAGCCCCTCTACATCTCCCGCAAGGCCACCCAGGAGGGCGGCAGCGACGAGACCGGCGAGGTCGAGGTCGCGATGCAGTGGAACACGGGCTTCTCGGAGCACACCCTCTCGTTTGCGAACGACATCTTCACCGACGAGGGAGGCATGCACCTCGAGGGCTTCCGCACGGCGCTGACCAAGGTCGTCAACGACTACGCACAGAGCCACAAGCTCCTCAAGGATCAGGATCCCAACCTCACGGGCGACGACATCCGCGAGGGCCTGACCGCGGTCATCTCCGTCAAGCTTCCCGACCCGCAGTTCGAGGGCCAGACCAAGGCCAAGCTGGGCAGCTCCTACATGCGCACGCTCACCAACAAGATCGTGAGCCAGGGCCTCGCCGAGTATCTGGAGGAGCATCCCAACCAGGCAAAGGAGATCTTCAAGAAGGCCAACCAGGCCGCCAAGGGACGCCTCGCCGCACAGAAGGCGCGCCAGGCGACCCGCCGCAAGGGCCTGCTCGAGAGCGCGAGCCTGCCCGGCAAGCTGGCCGACTGCTCGGTGCGCGACGCCGAGATGACTGAGCTCGTCATCGTGGAGGGCGACTCCGCAGGTGGATCGGCCAAGATGGCGCGCGACCGCTCCATCCAGGCGGTCCTTCCCCTGCGAGGCAAGATCTTGAACGTCGAGCGCGTGCAGGAGCACCGTGCCCTGTCCTCCGATACCATCACCTCGCTCATCACGGCCATCGGAACGGGCGTGGGTCCCGAGTTTGACATCACCAAGGCGCGCTACCACAAGATCGTGATCATGACCGATGCCGACGTCGACGGCGCGCATATCCGCATCCTCCTGCTCACCTTCTTCTATCGCTACATGAAGCCCATGATCGACGCGGGCTACATCTACGTGGCCCAGCCGCCGCTCTACCAGCTCAAGCCCAAGGGCAAGAAGGGTGGCAAGTATCTCTACACCGACGAGGAGCTGGCGCTCGAGGCGAGCAAGTACGAGGACGCCTCGCGCTACACCGTGCAGCGCTACAAGGGACTGGGCGAGATGGATCCCGAGCAGCTCTGGTCGACCACGATGGAGCCCAAGAACCGCATCATGTTGCGGGTCACCATCGATGACGCCATGGCAGCCGACCGCGCTGTCTCTGACCTGATGGGCAACCAGGTCGAGAAGCGCAAGGACTTCATCCAGACGCACGCGAAGGACGTGCGGTTCCTGGATATCTAGGAAGGCTTTCGGGCTCTTCGCTTCTTGTCTGCTCGCTCATGCTCTTCGAGAAATCGCTCGCAGAGAAGAAGCGAAGAGCCTGGAAAGATCCTCGGGGTCCAGCCGCACGTCCTTCGCGTGCGTCTGGACGAAGTCCGGGCGATCGAAACCCCGGTGCTCAGCTGGGGGAGCGCGGTCGGATGGACGTCCCGGTGGTGACCCTGAGGGCCTTGGGAAATTGGTGCGGCGCTGCGCGCCGCGGTTTATGAGGGAAAAGCGGACAGCGCGCCGCGTTTAGATAGGGGAGAATAGTGGCAGATAACGACAATCGTGATGAGTTTGAGGGTGAGGAGCGTCATGACGCCCTGGATGACCTCGTCGAACGTGCGCTGCACGACATGGAGGTAGATCCGGAGAAGGATGACCTCGACGAGGACCTTGCCCTCGACGATGAGGACGAAGGCGACGAGGACTACGGCGAGGCTTCCACCCTGGCCGGCGCGAACCTCTCGCACACCATCTCCGACGAGGCTGGCACCCGCCTTGACCTCAAGGACATCCACGGTGGCGCCCTGAAGCCCATCGAGATGAGCCAGGAGATGAAGACCTCCTTCCTGGAGTACTCCATGTCCGTCATCGTGGCGCGCGCCCTTCCTGACGTGCGCGACGGTCTGAAGCCGGTCCACAGGCGCATCCTCTACGCCATGAACGAGGCTCACATCGTACCGAGCCGCCCGCACAAGAAGAGCGCTTGGACGGTCGGCGAAGTCATGGGTAAGTACCACCCGCACGGCGACGCGGCCATCTATGACTCGATGGTGCGCATGGCGCAGGACTTCTCGATGCGCCTGCCGCTGGTGGACGGCCACGGCAACTTCGGCTCCATCGACGGCGACCCCCCGGCGGCCATGCGTTACACCGAGAGCCGCCTGACCTATGCCGCCATGGAGATGCTGCGCGACCTGGACAAGGAGACGGTCGACCTGCAGCCCAACTACGACGAGTCGCTCTCCGAGCCCGCCGTTCTGCCCGCACGCTTTCCGAACCTGCTGGTAAACGGCTCGTCGGGCATCGCTGTCGGCATGGCCACCAACGTGCCGCCGCACAACCTGAACGAGGTGGTCGAGGCCGTCTGCATGATGATCGACAACCCCGACGTCACCACGGACGAGCTCATGACCGTCATGCCCGGCCCTGACTTCCCCACGGGCGGCATCATCATGGGCACCGAGGGCATCCGCGAGGCCTACGAGACGGGTCGCGGCACCATCACCGTGCGTGCCAAGGTTCACGTGGAGAACGTCGGCAAGGGCGGACGTCAGCGTCTCGTCGTGACGGAGATCCCTTACCAGGTCAACAAGGGCCTCTTGCAGGAGCGCATTGCCCAGCAGGTCAACGAGAAGCACATCGAGGGCATCTCGGACATGCGCGACGAGTCCAACCGCAAGGGCATGCGCATCGTCATCGACCTCAAGAGTGGCACGGTGCCGCAGGTCGTGCTCAACAACCTCTACAAGCGCACGCAGCTGCAGGCAAACTTTGGCGTCATCGACATCGCGCTCGTGGACGGCGTGCCGCGCACGCTCACGCTGCGCGAGATGCTCTCGTACTACATCGACCATCAGATTGACGTGGTGACCCGCCGCACGCAGTATGACCTCGACAAGGCCCAGAAGGACCTGCACATCCGCGAGGGCCTGCTCATCGCCGTGGACAACATCGACGAGATCGTGCACATCATCCGCACCTCGCGCGACGATGCCGAGTCCAAGCGCCGCATGAACGAGCGCTTTGGCCTTGACGACATCCAAGGCGAGGCCATTCTGCAGATGCGCCTGCGCCGCCTGACGGGCCTTGCGCGCGACGAGCTCGTGGCCCAGATCGAGGACCTGCGCTCGCGCATCGCCTACTACCTCGACCTGCTCGAGCACCGCGAGAAGATCTTGGGCGTCATCAAGGACGAGCTGCGCCAGATCGCGGCCCGCTTTGGCAACAAGCGCCGCACCCAGATCAGCGAGGTGGGCGTGCAGAACCTCGACGTCGAGGACCTCATCGCCGAGGAGGACATGGTCGTCACCTGCACGCACGCCTGCTACATCAAGCGCCTGCCCGTGGCCACATACCGCTCGCAGAAGCGTGGCGGCAAGGGTGTCCAGGGGCTCTCGCTCAAGGACAACGACTTCGTCGAGGACCTGTTTGTGGCATCGACGCACGACTACGTGATGTTCTTCACCAACAAGGGCAAGGTGTATCGCCTCAAGGTGCACGAGCTACCCATCGGATCGCGCCAGGCGCGCGGGTCTGCGCTGGTCAACGTGCTTGCCCTTTCCGAGGGTGAGCACCCGATGGCCATCATCACGGCGCGCGACTTCCCCGAGGACGAGTACCTGGTCTTTGCCACCAAGAACGGCATGGTCAAGAAGACGTCGATGAGCGCCTACGACAACAGCCGCCGCGATGGCCTCATTGCCATCAACCTCAAGAAGGGCGACGAGCTGGTCAACGTCCGCCGCGTCAAGAGGGGCGAGAAGATCATCCTGTGCTCCTCCGACGGCAAGGCCATCCTCTTTGACGAGTCCGAGGTGCGCCCGACCGGGCGTGACACCTCCGGCGTCCGTGGCATCACGCTCAAGGGCGATGCCACCATGCTGGGGATGGAGATCTCCAACGGCAAGGGCGACCTGCTGGTGCTCACCGAGAAGGGCTACGGCAAGAGGACGCCTGTCAGCGAGTATCCCGAGCACAAGCGTGGTGGCCAGGGCGTGTTCACCATCGCCATGACCCAGCGCAAGGGCAACCTGGTGGCCTGCCGCGTCGTCGGACCGCAGCATGAGCTGATGATCGTGTCGGAGGCTGGCGTGGTGATCCGCGTCAAGGCGACGGACATTTCCCGACTCGGTCGATCGACCCAAGGCGTCAAGGTCATGAACATGGCCGAGTCTGACTGAGTCAGCGCGGTGGCGCGCATGGTGGCGCGCAAGAAGAAGGCAGCCCGCGTTGACCCGATGCAGGGAGCTCTCGACCTAGCCGCTGCCGGCGAGGAGAACGAGGACGATCCGATCGATATCGGCGGAGACGAGGACATGTCTGACGCGCTGCTGGATGACGAGGAGTAGCGCCAGGTAGACGCTTTCTAGGGCCTCCCTCATATCCCTCTGCGCTCAGCACTGCGTGAAGTCGCTCCGAGGGATATGAGGGAGGCCCTCTGCTACCGATTCACTTGCGCTGCTCCTCGGCAGCCAGCGTGTCGGGGGCCATGGGAGGGCCTTGGAAAATGGGTCGGCATAACGTTTCTGTTGGATTGACCTAAGCGAAGGGTCTTCCTAACCTTCGGATTGTCGAGATTCGAAAGAGAGGAAGACCCATGGAGAATCTTATCGAAGAGGGCGCGGCGTCGGCGCTGTCGCAGGC
>JAFUBJ010000407.1 GCA_017460265.1 Atopobiaceae bacterium
CCCGTATCCACCGAGAGTGCTCCTTTCATACCCTGACACGGAGGCCGCATGCCCTTCTTCAACTTCATTGTCGAGCTGCTCCGCGATCCGCGCGGCTTTATCGCAAGCGCCATCGCCATGGGTCCTCTCGTTGCGTACGGCTTTGTCTTTCTCGTCATCTTCATCGAGACGGGCGTCGTGTTCTTCCCCTTCCTCCCCGGTGACTCGCTCCTCTTTGCGTCGGGATTCTTTGCCAACGGGGGAGGCTTCAACATTGCGCTGCTGCTGCCGGTGGTGTGGATCGCGGCCATCGCGGGCGACCAGTGCAACTTCATGATCGGCCACTTCTTTGGCCGCAAGATCATCGAGTCCGGCAAGGTCAAGGCCATGACGCCCGAGCGCATCGAGAAGTCCGAGCAGTTCCTGGAGAAGTGGGGCAAGCTCGCCATCTTCCTGGGCCGCTTCTTCCCGTTCATCCGCACTTTCGTGCCCTTCCTCGCCGGCATGGGCGGCATGCACTGGCGTGACTTCGTGGTCTTCAACGTCCTGGGCGGCCTCACGTGGTCGACGGGATTCACCCTCCTGGGATACTTCTTTGGCGGCATCCCCTTCGTGCAGAAGCACTTTGAGCTGCTCATCGTGGGCATCATTGGCGTGTCGCTCGTGCCCACCGTCTTTGGCCTGATAAAGGGCCAGATGAACAAGGGAGAGTAACGCCCGGCGCGCTCCATCGGCACCGATTCGGGGAGTCGCCAGTGCCATGAGCGCAGCGCCGAGGCATCTCCTCGACTGATGCCAGCCAACCCACATACCGTCCGGCACCTGCCGTATACTTGAACCCGTGACTTTTGCGGGGCAGCCCGCCGGACGGAGGCGCCATGGAATCTCTGTACAGAAAGTATCGTCCGCAGACGTTTGACGACGTCGTGGGCCAGAAGCACGTCGTGGCAACGCTGCGCCGCGCCGTGCTTGAGGGGCGCACCAGCCACGCATACCTCTTTTGCGGCCCGCGCGGAACCGGCAAGACGACCATGGCGCGACTCCTTGCCAAGGCGCTTCTCTGCGAGCAGGGCGCGGGTCACCTGCCCGACGGCACCTGCGAGGAGTGCCAGCTCATTGCCGCGGGCGAGCACCCCGACGTCTACGAGCTGGACGCGGCTTCAAACACCGGCGTCGACAACGTGCGAGAAGAGATCATCAACCGCGTGAGCTACGCGCCTGTGCGCGGAAGCTACAAGGTGTACATCATCGACGAGGTCCACATGCTGACGCCCGCGGCGTTCACCGCGCTGCTCAAGACGCTTGAGGAGCCGCCCGAGCACGTCGTCTTCGTCATGTGCACGACCGACCCGCAAAAGGTGCTCGAGACAATCCTTTCGCGTGTGCAGCGCTTTGACTTCAGGCCCATCAGCAACGACGAGCTGTTGGGGCGCCTTGAGTACGTCTGCCAGCAAGAAGGTTTCACGTATGACCGCGAGGCGCTGGAGCTGGTCATGCTCCACGCCCGCGGCGGCATGCGTGACGCCCTGTCCGACCTCGAGCGCCTGGCCACCTACACGGGTGGTGCCATCACGCTCGACGCGGCGCAGGACCTGCTGGGAGAGGTGCCTGCCTCCACGCTCTCGGAGGTGGCCCTGGCGCTCGCGACGCGTGACGTTCCCCGGTTGTTCTCCGAGGTGGCAGGGCTTGTCGAGTCAGGGCGTGACCTGCTGCAGTTTGCTCGCGAGCTCGCGGCGCACCTGCGCGACGCATATGTGGTGGCTGCGGTGGGGGAGCGGCCGGGCGTCGTTTCCGCCCAGGGCGACGCCCTTGCACGCCTTGCCGAAGAGGCACGGGCCTTTGGCTCGGTCGACCGCATCTCGCGGGCCATGGGCGTGCTTGGCGAGGCGTCGAGCGAGATGCGCACGGCACCCAACCAGAGGCTCGTCCTTGAGCTTGCCTTTACGCGCATCGCACGGCCCGAAAGCGAGGTCACCCTCGACGCCCTCGCCGAGCGCGTGGCCGTGCTTGAGGCGCAGGTCGCGCGTCTGACCGCGGGAGGGCTTGTTGCCGCCGCACCAGCGACGCCCGCTGACGTGGTCCCGCAGCGCGAGGAGAAGAGTCCGGCGCCTACGCCTGCCAGCGCGCCGAGGCCGGCCGAGGTCCCGCAACGTCAGGC
>JAFUBJ010000408.1 GCA_017460265.1 Atopobiaceae bacterium
CAGGCCGTCGGCGCAAAAAGACTCGTGACGCTCTGACGAAGCCACTTGATACTCGGCGCTGATAGTAACTCAATCCTGCGCGGATTGTGGACGAAAAATAGTGCTTGCCATACTGATGGCATTCGCTATACTAAGAATTCACACGACACACCATTCCCCGGTGGCGCAGTGGTAGCGCGGTGGACTGTTAATCCATGTGTCGCAGGTTCGAATCCTGCCCGGGGAGCCAGAACTTTCAAGGCTGGGTTTCCCAGCCTTTTTTCATATCGCTACGACCTCTTCGCGCCTTGCCCTCTCGCTCGCAGTTTGTATGTCGTCTGCCTCCCTGTGATAGGATTAATCGTTGCAAGGTTTAGGTCTGTCGACGAAATCATCGATTGGGAGGTGCCATGGAATCGTCCGAGATAGCCCTTGGCGAGAGCCAAGCCATCTCTGCCAGGGACGCTTGGTATCCCTCGAGGCTGCGCGATATCTTCATCCTCAGGCAGCTCGTCTCAAAGGACTTCAAGCTCAAGTACCGCAGAAGCGTCCTGGGCGTCGCCTGGTCGGTCTTGAATCCCTTGCTCATGATGCTCGTCATGGCCGCCGTCTTCTCGCACTTCATGCGGACCAACGACCCGTCCATCGGCAACTATCCGCTGTACCTCATCTTGGGCAACACGGCCTTCTCGCTCATGAACGATGCGACCAACAACGGCATGCGCTCCATCATCGACGCTGCGAGCCTGCTCAAGAAGGTCAAGATCAATCGCTACGTGTTCCCCGTCCAGAAGGTCCTGTTCGGAGTCGTCAACTACGCGTTCTCGCTCGTTGCCATCGCCCTCGTCATGCTCTTCTTCCGGGTGCCCATCACGCCCTACGCCTTGCTCCTTCCTGTCGCCATCGCGCTTTTGGCACTGTTCTGCATCGGCCTGTCCCTGTTCCTCTCTGCGGCGTCGGTGTTCTTCCGCGACGTCATCCACCTCTGGAGCGTCGTCATCACGGCGTGGACCTACGCGACTCCGCTCTTCTACACCGTGTCGATCCTCCCCGACTGGATGGTCAGGCTCGAGAACTTCAATCCCATGTACCACTACATCACGTTCATACGCGACGTGATGCTTTGGCAGACGCTGCCCTCCATGACGACGGTCCTTGGCTGCGTTGTCAGCGCCGCCATCTCTCTTGCGATCGGCACGTACGTGTTCAAGAAGTTTGAACGCAAGTTCATCCTGTACATTTAGGGGGTCTTTGTGGCCTTAGAAGTACAGAGCGCGCCGAATTCCTGGGGTGCCTATCTTGACGTCAACTGCAAGCGCTGCCGCCTTGGCGACAGCGTGCGCATGACTCCCGTGCTCTTCCACACCGATGGCGCCGGCTTTCGGTACAACTCCGTCTGGATCAACGGAGGCTGGTCAAACGGCAACTGGGAGACCACGCGTGCCAAGACCGGGTCGTACACGACGGACACCAGCTACGAGTTCACGCCACCGCACCCCGGGACGTACGACCTCTGCGTCGACATCTTTCCCCCCGACGGGGTCCAGTTTACGGTCCAAAGGCGACTGGTCGTCTACGAGGACCTGCTCTCGGGCAAGATCGACAGGACGGGCATCGAGGACGAGGAGCCGGTCATCTCGGTGCGCGACGTCTCC
>JAFUBJ010000409.1 GCA_017460265.1 Atopobiaceae bacterium
CCAGAAATGATTCCGAATTCTTCAGAGCAAGCTTTGTAGAACCATCCGCAGCTCTTGTCCTGGATAGCCTCTAGCGCACGTTCTGCCTGCCATTGGGGCCGATCGAATTCTTGCAAACGAATAAAGCTTCCAACCGCGCCTACTAAGCCAGGTGCTACTACGAAAGTGCAAGTAGGCACCGTTACATCCGGGAAACCATGGTAAGAGAGTTGAATCATAGAGAGGAATGAGGCTTCTTTGAGCAATTTCTCCCTTGCCTGTGCAAAGCTTGAAATGAAGAGCCAGGTTGATGGAGTGACCATCCCTATCGGCGCCAGTCCTTTTGCAAAAGAAAAGGCGCGCCTAAGGAAGCAGGTACTGAAGTCCCCCTTCTCCTCTGGGAAACTATAGGTAACCCATTCATTAAGCCAAGGATTCATGTTCGCTTTTGTCATGTACGGTGGGTTGGCGATCACGCAGTGGAAGCTCCGTGAGAGCCCCTGTACATTTGCGAGCATCATCTTCAGCTTTGCAATGGCGGACTCAGCAAAAAGGCTCCCGTCATGCTCGACGTGCTCCAGCTCGCTCAAGAGCACGGACTCGTCGAGCGGGTCTGGCACGTAGAGGCTGCCAACCTCGTCCATGTGGGCCATCGCCTCGAGCAGACTACGCCTCTCGGAGAGCTGCGTCACGAGCTCAAGCTCCTGGGGGAGCAGAGTCACGGGCTCCAACACATGAACCTGCGCGTCAACACGCTTCTCGAACCAGCGCGGGTCGCGCTCCCTAGCCTTCATCTCGAGCGCGAAGGAGGCAATCTCCGCCGCGCGCCGGTCTATCTCGAGGCCGAAGAGGTTGTTCTCTAGGATCATCTGGGGGATGTCCTCGGTGGGCCAGCCCTCCTCCTCGTACATCCGGAAGAGCAGGTCGAAGGCGTACACGAGGATGTGGCCAGAGCCGCAGGCCGGGTCGAGCACGCGGATCTCGTCGGCCGAGGAGACCTCGATGTGAGGCTCGTCGCCCTCCGGGGCGACGTAGTACTCCATGGACCCGGCGAGCTCGCTCCCCGGGTTGTTGAGCATCCAGAGCCGGCCCAGGGAGTTCTCCGCGAGGAACGCGACGATCCACTTGGGGGTGAAGAGCTGCGTGGCTGCGGGGATGTCCGCAGCCGTAGCCTTCTTCTTGCTGGCGAAGTACTCGTCCTTGCGTTCCGCGATGTAGAACTGGTAGAGCCACCCCAGCACCTCGACGTCCGAGCACGCCTCCTCGTCCATTTCGGAGACGATGCGGGAGAGGATCGACCCCTGCGCAAGCAGCCCCTGCGGCATGAGCAGGGAGGAGGCCACGTCCTCCGCAAAGAGGTAGCCCATTGACTCCGCGTAGCTTGAGCAGACGGCTCCGAGCAGAAGCGCGTAGGCATCCTCCGCAGCGTTGGACGATGCTATCGAGCCGGTCAGGAGACCGGCCACCCTCTGCCGCACGTCCTGCGAGACACCGTACTCCGGGTCGTACACGCCGAGCGCAGCGTCGGCTAGGATCGCGGGCTGCGTGGAACCCGCACGCGGAGTGACCGCAGGGGTGGGCGTGTAGCCGTTTGCATCCATGAAGCGCAGGGCGCAAAGACGGTTGAACCACGTGTAGGCCGCGCGGTCAACGACCTCGTCGCGGCCGCGCTTGTCAATGTCCGCCTCAATTCTTCTTACGCGCTCGACGTTCTCGAGCCTTTCGGTACTGCCCTCTGCA
>JAFUBJ010000410.1 GCA_017460265.1 Atopobiaceae bacterium
AGCTCCCTCTGTCAACACGAAAATAGAACCGCCTTCGCAACGCGACAATGCCCGCCGAGCCCTTTGGAAGTGGCTTTTAGGGGTGTCGCTCGCGGAGTTCCGACGAATTGAAAACCATGTTCAAGCCACAGTCGCAATAGTATGGGTGGTGGAAGGGAGCACAGGAGATGGCAATACTCGACCAGCTAAGACAGAAGAGGAGCTTCACCGCGAACGAGGTGGCCCTCGCCGACTACGTCCTTGGGCACGTGGACGAAGTCGCGAGGATGAACATAGGCGAGCTCTCTCAGGCGAGCTTCACCTCCAACGCGGCCATCGTGCGCCTGTGCCGCAAGCTGGGGCTCGACGGCTACCGCGACTTCCGCGTCGCCATCGCGAGCGAGGCCGAGCGCGCGAGGGGCGTCTCGATGGAGGTGAACCCCGACTACCCCTTCGTGGAGGGCCAGTCCACGCGCGACATCATCAGCTCCGTGGCGCACCTCTCCGAGCAGGCGATCAAGGCGAGCTATGCCTTGATCAACTCTTCCGACGTCCGCAAGGCGGCGCGCCTGATTCTTGGCGCGCGCCACGTGGCGCTCTACGCCGTGGGCGACTCGTGCGCGACGGCTGAGGCCTTCGCCCTGCTCATGCTCAAGATCGGCGTGGTGTGCTTCGTCGGAGAGCAGCACGGAGACTCGACCGCCGTGAGCCACATCCTGGGCCCCCAGGACGTGGCGGTGATAATCACGTACTCGGGAGGCCTTTTGGGCTTCGAGGACTCCGCCATGGGGGTGCTTCGCTCCCAGGGCTGCAAGACCATCGTCATCACCGCCGACCGCTCCGTACCGGACCGCATGGCGGGCATCGACTGCACCATCTTCCTGCCAGAGGGAGAGTCACGGGGCGAGCGCGTGGTCACGTACTTCTCGCAGACATGCATCCGCTTCGTTCTGAACTGCATCTACGCGGAGGCGTTCGCCTCCAACTACCGCGGCAACATCGAGCGGCGCGACCGCATCAACGAAACCGAGGTCTACTAGTAGGCCAGGCACAACGCCGTGTCTGTGCCGTTTGGCGAGGGTTGACAACCGATTGGAGAGGGCCATGGAGCTCATAGGAAAGTCGTTCAGGAACTGGATCCTCCAACAGGAGGTCAAGGGCTTTGTCGCGGCCGCCACCGACGACGACCACATCCGCTTCGAGGGGGAGAGTGCCCTCGCTGAGGTGAACGTCTACGCCATGGACGGCGCCCCAGAGATCGTGGAGCTGCGCATAGAGGAGACCCGTACGGGCGAGACGACCTTCTTCCTGCACTTCGAGCTCGAGGAAGAGACGCGTGCGCGCCAGCTCGCCCTCGAGATGCTTGACGCCCTGTCCGACCAAGGGAGTGGGCAGGCGATGCGCGTTCTGCTGACCTGTACCACCGGCATGACCACCTCCATGTTCGCCGCAAAGATGAACGAGGTAGCCAAGCTCCTGTCGGTGGGCTACGAGTTCTCCGCCCTGCCTATCGGCCAGGCGATCGCAGAGGCCTCGGCATACGCCGCCGTGCTGCTTGCCCCCCAGGTTGGCCATCGGAGGAACGAGGTCGCAGACGCCGCCTCAGGCGCGCCGGTCATCCCCCTTCCCGCAAGGCTCTTCGCCTCTTATGACGCGGGGGCCGCCGTGCGTCTGGTCATGGACGCGCTCTCGGGCGACTCCTCGAAGGCAGACCATGAGCTCCTGAGACCCAAGCGCGACCTCAAGCTGGCGGGCAGGAGCGTCATGCTGTTGTCGGTCATCAATGGGACGGAGCCGCGCTGCGGGGCGCGATCCACGAGCATCGGCTATCGCGTGCTCAAGGATGGCGAGATCGTTCTCGAGGGCGAGGCACAGAAGCGAGACTTCGGCTACCGTGACGTGGAGGACGTGCTTGCCGCGGCCGCGCTTCTCGGCGCGGACGTGCACGCGCTCGACGCAATCGCCGTGTCGGTCCCGGGTACGGTGATCGATGGCGTGGTGAGCATGCCCAACAATGGGCTTGACGACTACGACCTGCAGGGCCATATCGCCGAGCGCTACGGTGTGCCCGTTGTCGTGGAGAACAACGCGCGCGCAGCCGCCATCGGATGCTACGTAAGCCAAGACCGCTACGATTCCGTCGCGTTCCACACGCAGCGCACGGGAGCCTGGGTGGGTGGCCAGGGCAACGTCGTCCACGGCCGGGCCCTGCGCGGACTGGCCTCGCAGTCGGGCGAGCTCGCACCCATCGCACGCCGCAGGTACGACCGCGACGAGGTTGCAGAGATGGCCTGGTCGCCCGAGGGCATGCGGCGCATCGTGGCAGACTACCTGGTCGACAACGTGTGCATGCTGGCTCCGCAGGCCGTCTACGTGGCATGTGAGCTCGTGGACGACATGGACGCGTTGCGCGGGGAGCTCGCGGCCGACCTCCCCGAACGCGCCATACCAGAGCTCGTGGCAGTCGACGACTACCGCGAGAGGTCATACCTCGGGGTACTTGCCCTCAGCATGCAAGAAATCGAGCGGCGGCAATAGCGCATAGCGGGCATCGGGCACCACCTTCTCCCCTACTCCCCAAAGCCCGTGCTGTGATGGTAGCGACGCCGGTAGTCGGTGGGCGTGTGGCCCGTGGTCTGGCGGAACACCTTGGAGAAGTAGCTCTGGCTTGAGAAGCCGAGGGCCGTGGCTATCTGCTGGGCGGTGTAGTCGGAGTACTTGAGCATGTTCTTGGCCGTGGCTATGCGCTCGCGCTGCACGTACTCGGTGACGGAGAGGCCGGTCTCGCGCTTGAACAGCGTGGAGAGGTAGCTCGCATTGAGCCCCACATGCTCCGCGAGGTCCGCCAAGCTCACGTGACCATCCAGGTGGAAGCGGATGTAGTCCTGGCACTGCACCACCGGAAGCGAGAACACCGTCTCTTTCTTGATGTTGGCCATGCGCTGCGTGTAGAAGGCGAACATGTCGCAGTGCAGCTCCTTGACCTCCTCCACGCTCTGCAGCCGGTCCATGCGCAGGATGTAGAGGTCGCTCGCGTTGTAGGCGGTCTCTGAGTCCATGCCCTCCTCGATGCAGTAGCGCGACACGAGGGCGATCGACGCCACGAAGAGGTACTTCTGGTTGCGCAGCGGGTCGTCGGACACGTGGCCGGGGAGGTCCGAGTCCAGCATGCGGCGGCACTCCTCCACCGAGCGCATGTCGCCGGCGCGCAGCAGGTCGTACTGCAGCATGTCCTCATTCTGCGTGTGGTGGCGCTTGCCCCGCTCGGCGTTGACGAAGGCGAGGTAGCTGACGCTCCTCTCATCGACCTGCGTGCGTGGCATGAGGCTCCCTTTCGTCAAGTATCAATCAACCAAAGATAGTACCAAGTGCCAAGAGATGTTGCAAAAGTGGCAGGCTCGCACTCCGTAGACTTCTTTGCCAATGAAGGGCCGGAGAAGAAAGAAGTGAGCCAAGTATGTCCACAACCAAGCCAAGTTTTGCCAAGTTCTGTGCGCTAGAGGCGCTGCACTGGGCGGTGATGGCCGCCGTGCAGGGCCTCATGAGCACCTACATGTCAGTCTCGGGGATGCCCGACGCGGTGCTCTCCACCGTGCAGGCATGCTACCTGATGGCCGCGTTTGCCGGCGCGCTCTTCTGGGGAGGTCGCATCGACGAGGCCGGCAGCCACCGCAGGTTCTTCGTGCTGGGCGTGGCCGCCTCCCTCGTGACCTGCGTGGCAACCTGCCTCCTCATCGGCAACTACCTGCTCTGTGGCATCGCCTATGCCGCCTACGGTTTCATGGTGGTGCCCGTTGCCACCAACCTCGACGCCTGGGTCATGGACTCCTTCCCCGAGCGTGCCGACGCCGCCGGACGCGCTCGTTCCTTCGCCACGGGCGGCTACGCGCTCTGCATGCTGCTCTACGGCCAGCTCATCAAGCACTTCGGCTACAGCGTGATCTGGGTCGCCGCCTGCGTGGCCGTGCCTCCCACCATCGCGCTCGCACTCACGCAGCCCGATGCCGTGCGCACCGGTGCCGCCAAGAAGAAGGAGATAGTCGGCCCCGCCCAGGTGGCCTCGCTCATGCGGATCCCGCTCTACGCCCTGCTCGTGATCGTGGTCTTCCTCAACGGCTTTGCCATCAGCCCGCTCAACTACATGCGCACCGTGGTTCTGCAGAACGTGGGCGCCGACGTCTCCTACATCGGCTTCGACTCCTTCGTGGGCTGCCTCGCCCAGCTGCCATTCCTGGTGTTCTCCGGCTACTGGCTGCGCTTTCCCAAGGAGAAGCGCCTGCTCGCGGGCATCGCGCTGCCCTTCGGCTATGCCGTGCTCACGGCATTCTGCCACCAGCCCGTCACCTCGACGCTCGCCTTCATGCTCAACAACATGAGCTTCGGCATCCTCTACCCCTCCATGCGCGAGATCACCCGCGAGAGCGTGCCCGAGGAGCTCTTCAACAGCGCGAGCAGCCTCATCGACGTCTGCTACGGGCAGCTGCCTGGCATCATCAGCCTGCTCGCCGCGGGCCCACTGCTGAACGTCTTCGGCATCCGCGGCCTCTCCTTCGCCTGCGCCGCCGCCCAGGCCGTGACGCTCACGGTGCTCGTGACTGGCTTGGCTCGCCTGACCACGCAACGCCCAGAACAACAAGCTGCCATCAGCAAGTAAGAGAAAGGAACCGTCATGCAGGACATCAAGGGAAAGGTCGCCGTCATCACCGGCGCGAGCTCGGGATTTGGCAAGGCGAGCGCCTATGCGCTGGCACGCGAGGGCGTGAACCTCGTGCTCACCGCGCGCAGCGAGGACAAGCTCGCCGCCATCTGCGCGGACTGCGAAGGGCTCGGCGTGCGCGCCGTGTACGTGGCGGGAGACTGCCGCGACGAACGGAACGCCACCGGCGTGGTGGCCAAGGAGGTCGCGGAGTTCGGGCGCATTGACATCCTGCTCGCGAACGCGGGCATCTGCATCTCGGGGCCGTTCTTGGAGTCCACCTTGGAGATGTACGACGAGCAGATGGACACCAACATGCGCTCCATGTACGCCATCTGCCTGCACGCGCTGCCCGAGATGCTCAAGCAGGAGGAGTCGCAGCTCATCGTGGTCTCCAGCGTGACCGGCATCAACGGCCACGCAAACGAGGCTGCCTACTCCGCCCCCCAGGTCGCACACCGCGGCGTGGCCCAGGCGCTCAACCGCGAGTCCCGCGATCAGGGCCTCAAGGTGGCCACCCTCTGTCCCAGCGCGGCCAACTCCATGTTCGACATCGGCCGCGCACGCACGGTGGAGGGCAACAACAACTCGCTGATGCTGCTCCCCGAGGACATCGCCGACGCCGTCGTCTTCATCTGCAAGCAGAGCAAGGCCACCTGCCGCGTGATGGAGATGAGCCTGGCCTCCATGGCGGGCAACTGAGCCGCCCGGGATAGTCGGGGCGCTTGTCGCCGCAGTCGCAGGTGTCATCGGGTGGATCAAGCAGCCCCGAGTCGCTGAAAACTGTTTCCTTGACTCCCGGCCATCTGTTCCGGGCGTTCTGACAAACGCTTCCATCTTCCGCCTTTGAAAGTAATCGACGATGGGCTGCATGGATAATCAAAGCAGGTTGAGAGGTGCCAAGGCACACGTCACGAGGAGGAGCAACATGAACCGCAACTACTTCGATCTTACGGGCCGCGTCGCCATCGTCACCGGGGCCTCCGGCGGCCTGGGCGTGCAGATGGCCAAGGCGCTCGCCAGCCAGGGCTGCAACATCGTGGTGATGGCGCGCCGCCAGCAGCAGATCGACGAGGTGGCCGCCGAGATCGCCGAGGAGTTCGGCGTGGAGACGCTGGCCATCCGCTGCGACATCACCGACACCGCCAACGTGGACGCCGCCGTGGCGCAGGTCGTCGAGCAC
>JAFUBJ010000411.1 GCA_017460265.1 Atopobiaceae bacterium
ACCTGGGTTTCAGACACCGGAAGAGGTGCGTGCCTGGATCGCGAGCGGCAATGACCTCTTCAACCCACTCACATCAGAATATGTCTTTTTCGATACTGAGGCGACCGACGAGTTCGGTATCTCGTACATCAGTCTCGACGAAATCAATAACGGTGACATCTTCGAGGGTTACTCCGAGACACGGAACTCACGCATCAATGCAGACGAGTTCTGCCAACGCGTAGTGAACGAGAATGGTTGGGGGGACATCTCTAAGGACCGCATACGGACCTACTGCGGGTTTCTCTATGCCGACACCCTCTGGTTAGGCCAAGGCTTCTACAGGGTGCCCTACCCCGAAAGAGACGCTTGGAGATGTCGAACTGACAGAGGCGAGGCTTTTCTTTTCATCCCACGCCGCGGTGAGGGCGGGAAGGAGCCTCGCCCGCCTTTTGACGTCCCATTGCTCAAGTTCGTTCGCTCTAACGGCGTACCCACTGGTACGGCATACACCATGGACGGTGTGGAGGGCGAACGTGGAAATCCTACCCTACGCCGCGTCCCTAAGGGCAGCGAACTGCCAGACGACGTTCGCTTCTGGGCCGCCCGCTGTCTCCTTCACGTGGTGCTTGGCGACGTCCTCATCAAGAACAACCCCGTCACGACCATGGAGTATGGCAGGGAATACGCCCGAAAAGAACGCGAGGCGGCGGAGGCTGCCAAGGCAGAACGCCAGGCCCGAGAGGGACAGAGGAGGATCTAGCGGAGCACTTCGCCTTTCAAAGTATTCAGGACTCTCGCGATGACCTATCGCGTCATCAAGGCGAGCACCATCCTCAGAACCAACCATAGCTTCCTTGACTCTGTTTCAAGCATTGATGAGGGCTGCGCCATCAAGCATGCCAACGCAAGCGCGTAAGCCTTATGTTCTACTGAATAGAAACCCAGCCTGAACGCAATCAAGGGTTAAGAATAAGCCTCGCCGCTCTCGGCACAGTCAAGGAACGCACCATCTCAGGTGACCACTGCAGCAAGCTCACGAGACGCAGCTCGTGACATTCGTCAAAGGCGTGGCTAAGGATGGAGGGGTCTTCCATCTCCCAGCCATCCAAGGAGACGCAGAAGAGGTTCCTGCACCCTGCGAACATGTAATGCATGCTCTTCACCACGCAAGACGGCCTCCACTGTGACAAGGTAAGCCACTTCAATGATGCGCACCCTGAGAACATGCCTGCCATGTTCGTGCATTTTCCGATGTCCCAATGCTCCACTGGGATCCTCACCATGCTTGCGCAACCCGCAAACATGAAGGATGCGTCCTTGTCTAGCGAAAGGTCCCAATCAGCTATCGGTATGTCCGCAAGTGACCGACAGTCGTCGAACATGAACGAAGTGTCCCTCAGCCTGGTGGCCTCCCACCCGTCCAGGCATATGCTGCGCAATGCGATGCAGCCGCTGAGCATATGGGAGACGTTGCGGAGACTCCGTGTGCCCAAAGCAGACAGGTCGACCTCTTTTAGGGATACGCACTCTGCAAATAGATGCCTAGCTGATCGTAGGTTCGGTACGCTACTTGGCCACGAAACGGAAATGAGGGATTCGCAGCCCTCGAACATGTCATCCACAACCTTGAGCATCTCGAAGTCGAGTTCCGAAAGATCGGCCTTGACGAGGGACTTGCAGTTCCGGAACATTCCCGATAGGTCACGAACCTGAGAGCAATCGAATCCTGAGATATCGACCTCCTCGAGCTTTGACAAGCCCCCAAACAGACCCTTCGTCTTGGTCGGTAAGCTGACTCCGGGAA
>JAFUBJ010000412.1 GCA_017460265.1 Atopobiaceae bacterium
ACATGTCCATGATCTCGGCGGGATGGCCGTCGCCGCAGGCGAGGTTCACGAGACGACCCTCGCCCAGGACGTAGATCTAGTTGCCGTTGGTGAGCTTGTAGCCCACGATGTTCTCGCGCATGTCGCGCGTCTCGACGGCGTTCGCGCGCCGCCATGCCATGTCGACCTCGCAGTCGAAGTGGCCGGCGTTGCAGCAGATGGCGCCGTCCTTCATGTTGAGGAAGTCCTCCTCGTCAATGACCTTGTCGCAGCCGGTGACAGTGATGAAGAAGTCGCCCAGCTTGGCAGCCTCGGCCATGGGCATGACGTCGAAGCCGTCCATGATGGCCTCGATGGCCTTGACCGGGTCGATCTCGGTCACGATGACGCGGGCGCCCAGGCCCTTGGCGCGCATGGCCACGCCCTTGCCGCACCAGCCGTAGCCAGCCACGACGGCGATCTTTCCGGCCACGACCAGGTTGGTGGTGCGGTTGATGCCGTTCCACACGCTCTGGCCGGTGCCGTAGCGGTTGTCAAAGAAGTGCTTCATCTGGGCGTTGTTGACGCGCACCATGGGGAAGCGCAGCTTGCCCTCGCGGTTCATGGCCTCCAGGCGGATGATGCCCGTGGTGGTCTCCTCGCAGCCGCCGATGATGGCGGGGATAAGCTCGGGGAACTTGGTGTGGACGGCGTTCACGAGGTCGCCGCCGTCATCGATGATCAGGTTGGGGCCAACGGCAAGCACGTCGTCGATGCAACGGTTGTAGTCCTCGTCGGAGATGGCGTGCCAGGCGTGCACCTCGATGCCCTCGGTCACGAGCGCGGCCACGACGTCGTCCTGCGTGGAGAGGGGGTTGGATCCTGTGGCGTAGACCTCGGCGCCGCCCGCCTGCAGCACTTCGCAGAGGTAGGCGGTCTTGGCCTCCAGGTGGATGGAGAGCGCGATCTTCTTGCCCGCGAAGGGCTTGGTCTGGGCAAACTCCTCCTTGAGCATGGTGAGCAGCGGGCAGTTGCGCCGCACCCACTCGATCTTGCGCAGGCCGCCCTCAGCCAGGGTGATGTCCTTGATCTCGCTTGCCATGTGATAGCTCCAATCGGTTGATGTGTGCACATGGCCAGTCTAGGCCAAGTCGCTGGTTGGTGCCATGTGACCAAAATTGATACACACCTGCCTGGACCAGAGGGTCGGACCTTCTGGTCCGCCGGCAGGACCAAAGGGTCGGACCCTCTGGTCCCTGCGAGTGCGGGTATCATACGAGTGACGTGATGCCAACGACGACGGGAGGGAGGTCGGCTTCGGGCATGCGCTACACGCTTATGAATCAGGAACACGAGGTGCTTTCCTTCTCGTGCGCACCTGGCTCAACAAGGCCGTACGACGTGCGCCTGCTTGACGGCGCGGCCTGGGCGCCAATCGAGGTTCCCACGGACGGCAGCGACCCGACCTCGGCGCTCGGCTTCTTCTTGTGGGAGCGCACCATCGTAAGCAGCCGAGCGGACGCACCCGACATCCTGAGGGCATGCGGCGCGGCAAACACCCTTGAGCTCGCCCTGCGCTCCGGCGGCTTCTCCCTCTCCGACCAGTACTGGTACCGGGCCGAGGGGTCGTCGCTCACCTGGGCGGACGCGAACTTCTTTGACAACGAGTGGGACCCCTCGTTTGGCGAGGCGGTCCTGGCCAAGGACTACGACGCGCTTGCGCACGCCTCGCTGCGGACGCCCGACGTCACGTTGGGCGGCTTCTGCCGCCCGGCGTGGGCGCAGACGGAGCGGGGCCTTCGGCTCCTCAAGGCGCCACCTGAGGGGGACGCCGCGTGCGTGTCGGAAGGCGATGCGCACATCCATTGCGAGGCGCTTGTCTCTCGTATGCTCGACCGCCGGGTGGGGGAGGACGGCCATGTTCCGTACGAGCCCCTGGAAGTGAACGGAGAGCTCTACTCCTCATGCCCCCTCATGTTGGGGAGAAACGAGGAGCTGGTGAGCGGCACGCGGGTCTTTACCTGGGTCGGCTTGAACTCCTGGACATTCGACGCGCAGGTGACCAGGGATGACTTCGATTCGCTTATGGCCCTATACCTGGGGACGCTTGAAAAGCTGGGCGTGGAGGACGGCACGCAGGGTATGGCCAAGCTCTTTGTCATGTCGTCGCTTGCGCTTGACGGAGACACGCATCCCGCAAACTTTGGCCTGGTACGTGACGTGAGAACCCTCAAGCTTCGACAAGCGCCGCTCTACGACCACGGGCGAGGGTTCTTGAACCTGCTGGGCCAGCATGAGGCCCTGTGCAGGTCCCCCTTCCTCATCAGCGTGGTGCTGGGGCGTGACTTCAGCCGCCTTGACCCCGCGTGGGACTATTCGTGGTACGACCCGCATGCGCTCGACGGCTTTGAGGATGAGATTCTCTCGACGCTTTCCGTCATACCTTCGCTTCCCGAGGGCTACGCGGAGCTGATGGCGAGGCTGTTCGTGGTGCAGCGCAACTACGTGAACCAGGTGACGCAGGCCGACCGGCCATGATTGGACGAGCGATTAGTGTACCCTTTACAGCACTAATTCGGACTCTATTTTTGAGAGCCCGAATAGTTGCCGTAAAGGGTACACTAACGCAGCGTTCTACGGCGCGCTTTACGAGAGCTGCGCTCCTACGCGAGGCCCAGCCTCTGGCAGATGCGCGCGATCTCGTGACGCAGGAGCTCCTCGTCCACCGTGAGCAGCTCGCGCCCGCGCATGACGACCTTGCCGTCGATGATGACGTCTGCCACCTCGCCCCCGTTGGCGGAGTAGGCGAGCGCCGCCACGGCGTTGCCCAGCGGCGTGAGCGATGGCGCGTCAAGGTCAAGCAGCACGAGGTCGGCCTTCCTGCCCACCTCGATGGCACCGGTCGGCAGCCCCAGCGCGCGGGCGCAGTTGATCGTTGCCATGTCAAAGACCTCGTCGGCCGACACGCACTGTGGCGTGTCGTGCGTGCCCTTGTGGATGAGGGCCAAAAGCCCCATCTCGCGGAACATGTTCTGGGCGTTGTTGGAGGCGGCTCCGTCGGTGCCCAGGCACACGTTGACGCCTGCCGCCATCAGCTCGGGCACGGGCGCGAAGCCGTTGCCGAGCTTCATGTTGGACGCGGGGTTGGTCGCCACGCTCACGCCGTTCTCGGCGAGGATTGCGCGGTCGCTCTCGTTCACGCGGACGCAGTGGGCGGCGATGGTGGGTGCCTCGAAGATGCCGGCGTCGCGCACGTACTCCACCGGCGTGCAGTGGTGCTGGGCCCACATGTTGTCATTCTCGTCCTGCGACTCGGCAATGTGGATGTGGATGCCCATGCCTTCCTCGCGGGCCACATCGGAAATCATGCGCAGGTAGTCGGGGCCGCAGGTGTAGGGGGCGTGGGGTCCCAGCCGGAAGGCCATGCGGTCGCAGTCGGCGTTCTCGCGTCGGGCCTCCATGGTCTGGGCGAGGCGGAAGTCGTCACGATCGTATGCGTCGCCCTGCAAGCCACGGGCGAGCACGGCACGCATGCCGCTCTCGCGCGTGGCCCGGGCGATCTGGTCGACAAACATGGGCATGTCGTTGAAGCAGGTGGTGCCCGTGCGAATCATCTCGACCTGGCTGAGGAGGGCGCCCCAGTAGGCGTCCTCGGGCTCAAGCTTGTCCTCGATAGGCACGATGGTGCCAAAGAGCCAGTCGGTAAACGCCAGGTCGTCGGCCGCGTTGCGCATCATCGACATATAGGTGTGCGTGTGCGCGTTGACAAGGCCGGGGATGGTCAGGCGGCGCGTGCCGTCGATGGTCTCGGTGGCCACAAAGCCCGCGGGCGACTCGTCGATGCCCACGATGTCGGTCCCGTCCACATAGATGTCGTGACGGCCGACGTCGTGAGCGCCCTTGCCGGGAAGAACGGCGAGCGTGTTGGTGATGCAGATGCCCATGGAGGTGCTCCTATCAACAATGGTGAGGATTGTTTTCGTATGGTGACATACGGCAGATTCTAGCAGTCAGAGCGCCCAAGTTGGCTACACTCGTCTCAGATGGCCCCGCGCAGAGAAGCGGGGGAGCGGAGAGAAAGGGATACTCCAATGGACTTTTCGAGACGTGAGGTTCTGAAGCTTGGTACCGTGGGTGGCATGAGCCTGTTTTTGGCTGCGTGTGGCGGATCTCAGCCTGCCGCTGACGGCGGCGACGCTGCTCCCGCTGCTGACGGCGACGTCAAGAGCCTCACCTTCGAGCCGGGCAAGCTGACCGTTGCCACCGGCAACCCCGCATGGGAGCCCTGGGTCATGAACGACGCCCCCGAGAGCGGCGAGGGCTTCGAGGCCGCGCTGGTCTACGCGCTCGCCGAGAAGATGGGCTTCACCAAGGAAGAGGTCGTCTGGGCCCGCACCGAGTTTGACGAGGCCTGCGCTCCTGGCGCACACGAGTGGGACCTCAACATCCAGCAGGTCTCCATCAACGAGGATCGCAAGAAGGCCGTGGACTTCTCGCCCGCGTACTTCCGTCCCACGCAGTCCATCATCGTCAAGAAGGACAGCAAGTTTGCTGGCGCCAAGTCCTGCGCCGAGCTCAAGGACGCCGTCTTTGCCGTGATGGTGGGCACCACCGCCATCGACTATGTCAAGGACATCATCAAGGGTGGCTCCGAGGACGGCATCGACATCTTCAACAACAACTCCGACGCCGTGGCCGCCGTTGACAACGGCCAGGCCGACGCGCTGGTGACCGACACGCCGCAGTGCGTGTACATGGTCGAGTCCGAGCAGCTCAAGAACGGCGTCGTCCTGGGCCAGATCCCTGGCACCGAGGACCCCGACGGCCTGGGCATCACACTGGTCAAGGACTCCCCGCTCACCCCGGTCGTGACCGAGGCCATGAACACCATCCTCGACGACGGCACCGTCCAGGGCCTCATCGACACGTGGCTCAAGTCCTACACCACCGACAGCCCGACGCTTGCCTAATTGCCTAAGCTGGGGCGTTTTGGCTCTGCGG
>JAFUBJ010000413.1 GCA_017460265.1 Atopobiaceae bacterium
CTACGATGGCTCCGCCAAACAAAGCCGCCTGGGAGGCCACCTTCTTCTTTGTTTGGCGACATCTTGGGAGGTGGCCGCCCAGGCGGGACCCCAAGATGTCGGAGGGTCGCATGGAGAGCGGTTCCCTCGACCTGCGCTCCCTCGTGGACGGCCTCTCGGCCGCCGAGCTTGACGAACTGAGGGACGCGGTCGCGTCACGGCCGTGCCGCGAGAAGCACGGCGCGGACACGATAGAGGGGCTGCTCCTCAAGTGGGGACACAGGCCCCTCTGCCCGCTGTGCAAGGGTGGCGACGTGAGGCTCGACGGCACGAGCGACAGCGTGCCTGTCAGGAACTTGCGGCGAGCCTGCTCGCGTGCGATGTCTGTTGCCATCTAGTCGCCGAACTGCTCGATGGTCTTGCCGATCTTTGCGAAGAACCGCTGCACGAAGGCGAGCGCGTTGAACGCCTGCTGGTCGCCAAGTGTCGCGGGATCGTCCTCGCGCGGCTCGTCTCCTAGGTTGACCATGTTTGCGAAGGGGTTACTCCGGGGGCGTGCCAACTCTGTCAGCTTGGCAAAGCAGCGCTTGAGGAACGCCCCCGGCACGCGGACAGGTTATTACCGGATCAGGGACGATGTGGCGCTCAGGAGCTGGCCGCTCATCGACTACGCGTACTACACGCGCGATGCGAGGGACGCGCGCGGCCTTTCGGGCGAGGAGTTTGACCTGCTCACACGCTGCGACGGAGCTCATGAGCTTCCTGGCTCCGAGCTTCTGGGCAGCCTTTTGCAGCGCGGCCTGATTGAGCCGTGCCCGCAGGCGAAGGCGCCCGGCGACTGGTCGCGCCACAAGGCGTACGGCAACGCGTATATGCCCATGATCAACTTCATGATAACGGGAAGGTGCAACTACAATTGCTTGCACTGCTTCAATGCCGCCGACAACGCACCGCTCACGAGCGAGTGGGCCTTCGATGAAGCGTGCGAGCTCATCGCGCAGGCGCGCGACTGCGGCGTGCGCGCATGGCTGCTCACAGGCGGCGAGCCCATGGCGCATGGCCGTTTCTTGGACATCGTCGCAGAGATACACCGAAACGGCATGATGGTTGCGGATATCAACACGAACGGCCACTACATTACTTCGGAGCTTCTGAGCGAGCTGCGCTCCATGGGCTGCACGCCCACTATGAAGATCTCCTTCGATGGCGTGGGCTTCCACGATTGGATGCGCCAGCGCAAAGGCGCCGAGGCCCGAACGCTTTGCGCCATTCGCCTGTGCGCGCAGTACGGTCTCGACGTAATGGCGCAGGTGAACCTGAATCGGCGCAACTGCTCCTCCATGGAGGCGACGCTCGAGGTGCTCGAAGAAGCGGGTGTCAAAAGGACGCGCATCATACGCACGACCGAGGCGCCCCGGTGGGTGAAAGCCGCCGGGGACGCTCGCATGACGTTTTCGGAATACTACGACGAGTGCCTCTCTATCGCGCGCGGCTACGCCTTGGGTGACCACGCGATGGAGCTTGACTTCTGGCAGTTCCTGCTGCTCTTGCCCGCGCATCGGGAGTTCTTCATCGAGGCGATCAAGAATTGCGGCGCCCGGGGTTTCCGCTACACGCTTTCCCCCTGCACCTCCAACCGGTCCATGATGGCGATTACTTCGAGCGGAGACGTCGTTCCCTGCATGCAGATGTCCGGCTGGATGGAGTCGCGCGGCATGCGGCTCGCGAACGTCCATGAAACGCCGCTTTCCGAAGTGCTGACGCGGGGAAGCTACCTCGACGTCGTGAGGGAGAACCTCTATGGGTTCTGCGCGAGCAACGAGAAATGCGCCGCCTGCCCGCACTTCCGCAGATGCGCGGGCGGCTGCCCGGCGCTGGGGCTCTTGCTCACGGACGGCGCACGGGGCCTCGACGGCGAGGACCTCTCGAAATGCCTCTTCTTCGACGGCCCTTGGGAACACGAGATCGTCGCCGCTCTCGACGGATGGCGCAACCTAACGCCCTGAGATGGCAATGGGGACACCTGTCCTGTACGGTTTTGTCACGCGGCAGTCTCTCTTTACCATTCGTCGTTTGCCCTCACGAGGGCTGCCTTGCAGGTATGAAGGAACAACAAGCATGAGAGAACGTATCTCATCGAGGCCATCACCGCCACCATCGTGCCCTCGGTGATAGAGGACGAGGCGTATCCGGGTCCTTCGTCGTTACCCCTGGACGTTCTGTCCCAAGGCAAAAAGGCTGGTCACAAGGCAGATAGCCATGCAGACGAGGCCACCGATGAACATGAGCGGGAAGCCGCCGGGGGAGTCTATGACAAAGCTCCAGAAGACCGCGGCCACGGCACTCATGAGCGAGCTCACCATCGAGATGCGCGAGTAAATGTTGGTGTAGTCGGCCGAGCCAAAGACGCTGCGCACCAGAAGGGGCGTCTGTACCGTGGTCATGGCGTAGACCACGCCAAAGAGGAAGGCGCCCACCAAAAGCATGACGAGCGGGGAGGGGAAGAACCACATGAGCAAGACGCCGAGGACCCCGCACCCCAGTCCAAAGAATATGCCGAGCTTGACTGACTTGTCGTTGATGACACCCAGCACCACCTTGCCGATGGCCTGGCCGGCCATGGCGGCACTTGCGACCACGCCGGATGCTGCCGCGATGGCGGGAAGCGTGTCGGCAAAGGAGGACGCGTAGCTCGCGAGGAACTGGTAGATGGTCTGATTGAGCGTGATGACGCCACAGAAGACTGCGAGCGCATAGAACGCGGGCGTCTTCAGAGCAACAGACGCGGGCACACCCGCCACAGGCTTTGCGGAATCTGACGCTTCCTCTTTGGCGGAAACCTCTTCGGCGCCATATGGGAGCAGGCCCTTGTCCTCGGGCTTGGAGCGCACCACGAAGAGCGTGAAGGGCA
>JAFUBJ010000414.1 GCA_017460265.1 Atopobiaceae bacterium
CAATGATCAGCTCGCGCTGGCCGCGCCCGATGGGGACCATGGCGTCGATAGCCACGAGGCCCGTCTGCACGGGCTCGCACACGGGCTGACGCTCCATGATGCCCGGCGCAGTGAACTCGATGGGGCGATAGTGCGTGGTGATGATGGGGCCGTTGCCGTCGATGGGCTGGCCCAGCGGGTTGACCACGCGGCCAAGCATGGCGCGCCCGACCGGGATGCTCATGACGCGACCGGTGGTCTGGCACTCGTCGCCCTCTTTGATTGTGTCGACGTCGCCAAAGAGCACGACGCCCACCTCGTCTTCCTCGAGGTTCTGCGCGAGGCCATAGACGTTCTTGCCCGTTGCCGAGCTGGTGAGCTGCAGCAGCTCGCCCGACATGGCCGTCTTGAGACCCGCCACGTGAGCGATGCCGTCGCCAACCTCAATGACCGGCGCGGACTCATGCGTCTCGGCGACGAGCTCGAGGTTGTCAAGCCGCTTGTGCAGCATGTCCATGATGGACGCCGCCATCACCGACTCAAACTCCGATGAACGTGCCATTACTCGTCACCTCCCACATAGGTGGATGAGAGGGCCTTGCGGATGTTGACCAGGTGCGTACGAACGGATGCGTCGCGCCTGTGTCCCAAAGCCTCGATGATGATGCCGCCGATGATCTTGGGCTCGACGTGCTCCACGATGTAGCAGGTACGCCCAAAGTCGTGCTCGCACTTCTCGGTGACCTTCTGATGCAGCTCCTTGCCCATGGGCACGGCTGTGGTCACGTCAACCGAAATGGCAAAGTCGCCAGCTTCGAGGCGATCCCTGAACTCGGCGTAGACCTTGTCGATGAGATAGTCCTCTTTGGCATCGATCATGTCGGCCAAGGTTCCCAGCATCTCAGGCGAGAACTTGATGGCATGGCGAAGCTGTTGAAGGTCGCGCTCGGAGCGCCCGCCCTCGGAGGCTGCGTCCATGAGGGCCTGCGTG
Source organism: Atopobiaceae bacterium (assembly GCA_017460265.1). GTDB lineage: Bacteria > Actinomycetota > Coriobacteriia > Coriobacteriales > Atopobiaceae > UBA1367. The sequence continues at coordinate 971 of JAFUBJ010000414.1, forward strand.
TACGCCCGGACCTTCTCAGAATCGAGGCGTCTAGTCGTCATTCAGACTACCTACTTCCGAAAGATACTTGGCGGCAAGCTCGCGCTGCTCGTTCTCGTCGAGGGCGTCGCCGATCACCTTGCTGGGGATCTCGACGGACAGGTCGACCACCGAGCCGGACAGCTCGGCCATGGCCTTGGCACGCTCGGCGTCGATGACGTCGTGGGCCTTGGCGATGATCGCCTGGGACTCCTCCTGGGCCTTGGCAATCATGTCGGCGCGCATGACCTCGGCGTCGTGCTTCGCCTCCGCCATGATGGCGTCGGCCTTGCGGTCGGCCTCCTCGATCTTGGCCTGATACGCCACCTTGGCCTCCTCGGCCTCCGCCTGCGCCTTGGCCGCGGCGTCGAGGTCGTTCTGGATCTTCTCCTGACGCGCGTCGAGGACGTTGATGATCATGGGCCAAGCCATCTTGGCCATGATGACCCAGATGACCAAGAAGGCGATGAGCGCCGGTATGAACTCCGCTGGCTTGGGGACCAGGATGTCACTGCCGGCAGCGTAGGCCGTAGCGGGGGCGACGAGCTGGCAGGCGAGCGAAGCGGCGCCAGCTGTGGTCGCGAGCCTCGCGAAGCCCAGCTTGTTCGTGTTCATTCGAACCTCCAATAATCGGATCGTCACTACGCTGTGTGCGCTAGGCGATGAGCGTGACGACGAAGCCGATCAGGGCGAGGGCCTCGACGAAGGCCGATGCCAGGATGAAGACGGTGAAGAGACGTCCCTGAACCTCAGGCTGACGCGCCATAGACGTCGTCGCACCATAGGCGGCAAGACCGATACCAAGACCTGCGCCAATAACACCAAGGCCGTAACCGATGACTCCCACGATTCCTCCTTTGTCATTCGCCGGATCGTCCGGCGAGTTTCAAGACTACGTATGTACTGCGGGCAGGTCCGCCCGCAAGACACCAAACCTAATGCTCGTCAGCCTCAGCCAGCTGAATGTACACAGCCGAGAGCAGCCTGCAGCCTGACGCCTGAAGGGCGGCACCCCGAAGCTCCCCCGCGTAGAAGACCATCAGGATGGCCACCCAGAACACCG
>JAFUBJ010000415.1 GCA_017460265.1 Atopobiaceae bacterium
CCAGGAGTTCCTCATGAACGAGGCTCGCTACAACCGTCTGACCCGCGAGTTCCCCGAGCGCGCAACCGAGCTCTTCGCGCGCAACGAGCAGGCTGCCATGGATCGCTACCAGCACCTGACCAAGCTCGTTGACCTCTACGCCGAGGTGTAACAGCTTTTACGCAGCGTAACGGCTGAGAGGCGGCCCCGCACTCCGGTGTGGGGCCGCTTTTTTGTCGCATCCGCCGACTGCGTCACCAAGTGCAAGCTAGCGTTCATTTGTGTCGGCGAACATGAACGAAATCGTGCACATGGATATTCTGCTGCCCGCCGTGTGCATCTTCTCGTTCATATTCGGCATGGCAGATGAACGAAAACATGCACGTGGCAAGCTTGCTTTCTCTTACGCAGGCCAGCGCCTCAACGCCTCGGCTCGTGCCTTGGCAACTCCGGAAGGAATGAAGGGCCGCCCGCGGCATTCGTAGCCCGGTTCGATAGCTCGGGGCACTCCGTAGGCGTCAAGAATGGTCTTGAAGCGGGCATTGTTCATGACGTCCGCAAACGAGAAGCGCATGACAGGGATTCTAAGTGCCGTTATTCTTGATTCTCTCAAACGCTCGTTGCTGAGTACCTTGAGCGTCGATGCACCCTTTGTCATCGTGGGGTTTTGGTACTTCTCGTGACCGTCTAGCTCCCCAACAAGCCAGCATATGTTGTTGCGCATCCAACCAAAATCGCCGTAGAACACGCCGCCGTCAATCAGGTTTGGGAGCTCCACTTGCAGCTCAGGCAGCTCGTAGCCCAGCGTGATAATGCGTGCTCTGGTTATTGACTCTCCACCACTTTGAGCGCGTGGATCGGCATGCCGTGCAGTCTCCTTTGCATGGAGCGCGCCTCGGCCTGGCCCCATAATCGCGAGAATCGACAAGAGCTCTTCGCGGCTTAGCCCTCCTGCTCTGAGGGCAGAGTCGGCGACGGCAAGGCCATGAGCAAAGTCCAACTCTCGAAGGCAGTCGTAGGCTGACCGCAGAAGGGTTGTGCATCGCAGTCCATCGACTTCGACCGTCTCTGCTTTCCCGACAGATTGGGGAAATATGAGACCTCGAGCAGCGCCATGTGCGTTTCGGTTGGCGGCAATCCTAATGGGAAGCAGGTCTTTGTTGGATACCCAGAGGCCGTGGGCTATCGCGGCACTTGGACCAGCAAACACCCAACTAGGATGCGCCTCTTGCAATCCGTGCATGACAAGTTGGATGCGGTCTCTAAAAGAAAGCTCGTCCCAATGCGCACGACCGATAAAGACGCCTCGGACGGGAGAGACGACACTGGACGTATGAGCGGCGCGTCTAAGGCGCTGCGCTTCCGCGTCAGTGTGGGGCCTGACACACGTCCCCTGCCCGTGCGCCTCATCGAGCATTTCTTTTAGCTTCAGGCTCATAGCCATGCGATCTCCTCTCGTCAAGTTCAATGCTGAGCGACACTGGCATGGACGGTGGCGGGAAACCAAAAGAGTGCAGCACTTAGCTGTCGTTTATCTGCAGATATCTGCAGCCCTTGCGTACCAACGTGCACCATTGCAATCGTTTGCGCAGCAATGGGCGAACGAAACGATGCACAGCCCGCGCGGCTTCTGCGTTTTGGGTGGCGCACACGGCAACTGCGTATGGGTCGGGCATAATGAAGAGGCTCGTTAACACACGACAAAGGAAGCAAGTTGGGCAACGCGAAAAAGAACCCCCGGTTCTACCTAGCATTGGCGGCAGGCAAGGTTGCCGCAACGGCGCTCACGGCGCTTCGGCGCAACGGTGGCCAGCTGCCCGGATACATTGCCGAGCATGTCGACCCAGACTTCCTGGCGCATATGGACAAGCCCGAGCACATCGTCTTTGTGACGGGCACCAATGGCAAGACGACCACGTCAAACCTCCTTGACGATCTGCTCGTTGACAACGGCTTTGACCTGCTCACCAATCGTGCGGGCGGCAACGTTGCCAACGGCATCGAAAGCAGCCTCATCAAGAACGCCCGTCTCTCGGGGTCGCAGCGCAAGTCCGTTGCCTGCATGGAGCTTGACGAGCTGTCGAGCCGCCTGGTACTACCTCACGTGACGCCCGAGATCCTGCTCGTGTGCAACCTCTATCGCGACTCGTTCATGCGCAACGCCAACCCCGACTACATCTTTGACGTCATTTCCAAGAACGTCTCGCCCGAGACCGAGCTCATCCTCAACGCCGATGACCTCATCAGCTGCCGCTTGGCCCCGCAGGCAGCCAAGCGCACGTACTTCTCGGTTGGCCGGCTGCCGGATGATACGAGCAAGCCGCAGGGCATCGTGAGCGACCTCACGGCATGCCCCCAGTGCGGGTCTGCGCTGGAGTACGACTATTGCCACCTGCGCCATCTTGGTCGTGCGCACTGCACCAAGTGCGGATTTGCCAATCCCGAGCCAGACTTTGAGGTCACGCGCGTCGACCGTGACGCCAAGACCTTTACGGTCCGAGAAAACCGCGAGCCAGGCGCGCCGGAGCATGACTACCACATCGAAACCTACTCCATCACTAACCTGTACAACCTCCTTGCCGCCGTGGTCACAGCGCGCCGCCTGGGGGTTTCAGCAGACGACATCGCGCGTTCGCTGGCTGGCGGCATCAACATCACCACGCTGCGCTACAGCGCGGAAGAGGCCGGCGGCATGCGTCTTGTGAACGTCGCCGCCAAGGGCGAGAACAGCACCGCCACCTCCACGGCCATCCAGACCATCTGCCGCGAGCCGGGCAACAAGGCCGTGGTCTTCATCATGAGCGACTACTATCTGGCCACCAGCCCCTACTCGTCCGAATACACGGGCTGGTACTACCAGACGGACTTTGAATATCTCAACGACCCGCAGGTCAAGCAGGTTGTTGTTGTGGGTGCGCGTGGCGAGGACCTGATGCTTCGCCTCTTGCTGGCGGGCGTGGACGCATCGCGCGTGAGCCTGGTTCCCGATGCTGAGGCGGCGGCGAAGACCCTTGCGCTCGGTGGCATTGACGGCGTCTTTGTGGCCTACGACATCTTCAACGGAGACCAGGCAACGGCCTGCCGCGACGGCGTTCGCGCACGGCTTGAGTCGGGCGAGGAGCGCCTGGCAATGCCTGAGGCCGCCGGCTCTGCCGCCGCGTCAAACGGTGTGCCAACTGACGTTCCGGCAGATCAGGGCGCAGGCGCGGTGGTCGAGGTCCTCTACCCCGAGTTTGGCAATCAGGCTGGCGACAACGGCAATGCGCTTTACCTGCGCGCGTGTCTCCCCGGCGCAACGTTTGTCGAGACGCCCTACGGAACCGAGCCTGCCTTTGTCACGCGTGACGTGTCGGCCATCGTCATGGGCGGAATGACCGAGGCGCACCAGGAGCTGGCGGCGAGCGCCCTCAAGCCCTATGCAGAGCGCTTGGCAGAGCTTGCCGACGCGGGCGTCCCCATGCTCTTCACCCATAGCGCAGCCGAGATACTGGGCACCTCCTTTGGCACGCGCGACGGCGGGCGCCAGGACGGCCTGGGAGTCCTTGAGCTCTCCACCAGGCTTGACATGCCCAAGCGTTATCTTTGCTCGTTTGTGGGCACCTTCGACCCGGCAGACGGAACGGATCTCATGACCATCCTTGGATTCAAGATCCAGTTCACGCAGATGCGCGGTAACGCCGGCACAAACCCGTTTGCAAAGGTCGAGCGCGGATGGGGCCTGGCAGAGGGCAGCACCTTCGAGGGCATTCGTCGCGGAGGCCTTATCGCCACCTGGGTGATTGGGCCCATCCTCGCTTCCAACCCTGACTTTGCCGCATGGTTCTGCAGGCAGATCACAGGCGCGGACGTCCGACTTGCGTTTGAGAAAGAGGCTCGTGTTGCCTACGACGTGCGCCACGCCGAGCTCACCAAACCGCTTCCCAAGGGCAAGACCATCAACCCCTAACGTCCTAAAGGGACGCTGCTCCTTTTGTGCTTTCCACAACTACAGCTTGAGGGTTAGAATGAGGTTCGTCCAAACCTCATTTCATAGCTGCTTGGAGCGCACAGGTCGTTGAACCCTGCAATTGTCATACCGTCCTACTGGGCGATGGACGATCGCCCCACCGAGATCGGCGAGCTCGGGGTCTATGATCACGTGACGCCCGTCGACAAGCCGCTGCCTGAGCTTGAGACCTGCCTTTCGTCGCTTGACAAGGTGCGGGGCGTCCTGCGCGTCATCATCTTGCTGGTATCGCCGCCGTCATGCGAGGCGTCAGCCCGTGCACGCGTGGAGGGCATCTGCCGCATGCATCCCGGGCTCAACCCCATGGTAATCGGCGAGGCGGAAGGGCGCCTCATGATGCGCGTCGTCAACGACTTGGCGCCATCCCTTCCTGGCGAGCTGGTGTCGCTGCGCGGCTACGGAGCCATACGCAACATGGGACTGGCCGTTGCCGCGACGCTTGGTCACGACGTGGTCGTCTTCTTGGATGACGACGAGATTGCCCTGGACGAGGACTACCTGATAAACGCGGTGTACGGCCTTGGGCAGAAGAACCGTCAAGGCATTCCCATCCGTGCCAAGACGGGCTATTTCCTCAATCGCAACGACTCCCCGTACGCCGAGATTGGCGAGCCGGCCTGGTCCGAGAAATACTGGTCAAAGCGCGCGGAATTCAACGAGCTCATGCACCGCATGCTGACCGGCACGCGCATTGCACGGGCAAACCACCTCTGCGGCGGCTGCTTTGCCGTAAGCGCCCAAGCCTTCACGCGCGTGGCCTTCGACTCTGTCATTACGCGCGGAGAAGACCTTGACTACCTGCTTAACCTGCGCATGTATGGCATTGACGTCTGGTCCGACAACCAGTGGCGCGTCAAGCACCTGCCTCCCGAGCTGCCTTCCACCTCGGCGCGGTTCTTCCAGGACGTCCATCGATGGGCGTACGAAAACAAGAAGCTGGAGGTCTGCAACTCGACCATTGGCCTGCGGCGCGTGACCGCAGACTCCCTCAGGCCCTACCCGGCACCCTGGCTCGAGCCCTCCGTCAGGCGACGCGTGTTTCTGACGGCTTTGCGCCGCGCCATCGTGGGCCCGGAGCATCTTGAATACCTCAAGATCCTTCTGTTTGGTCGCTCGCGCGTGCTTGCCTGGGCAAACGGCGTGTCAAGCCGTTACCTGTCGCTTCAGACCTACTGGCCGCAGATCATGGACTCGCTCTGGGACAACCGCCTCCTTGCGCGCCGACTCATCAAGATGGGCACTGCCCGGCTTGCCTGGCGAAAGGTCGAGGAAGACGATTGGGCCGGGCAGGACGGAGAAGGGGCATGAGGCGCTGGTTCGAGGAACGGCTAGGACCAGTGGCATACGTGCTCCTCGGGGTTCTGACCATTGTGCTGTTGGCGCTGCTCACGTGGGGGATAGGCGCACGCAACCTTATGGCGGCCATGGTGGCGGGCGGAGGCCTTGCCGTGGTCATCGTCATGGGCGGCAGCTTCCTGCTTGTTCCCGACAACATGCGCTCGCAAGAGACGGAGCGCATGTTGCGTCTTGCGTCCGTTACGCTTGTGCATCTGCGCGCTGGCCTTGACCAGGTGAGCTGCCGAGCCGTTTGTCAGCTGCTCTTGCCCGAGACGCAGGCGGCCGCCATTGCCATGACCGACACCGAGCGCACGCTCGCCTATGTGGGAAAGCGCGTCTCGCTCTTTGGGACGGGCACGCCCAACAGCGAGCCAACCAACGAAGTGCTGGCAAGCAAGCGCATCCAGACCTTCGTCGGGCTTGACCGGCTTGAGTGGCTGGACGTTACGGGCATCGACGAGGACATCGAGAAGAGCCGCCGCGTTCATGCCTATCCCGCCGCCATCTTTGTCCCGCTCGTGGTTCTGGACGAATCCGTGGGCGTGCTCAAGCTTTACTACCAGCAGGCAAGCGAGGTCGACCGCACGCAGATGGCCATCGCGCGTGGCCTTGCGGACCTGCTCTCGACGCAGCTGACGGTGTCCGAGCTTGACCGTCAGGCCGAGCTGACCGCTCGCGCCGAGGTCAAGGCGCTGCAGGCTCAGATCAACCCGCACTTCCTCTTCAACACGCTCAACACCATTGCCGCGCTCACGCGAACCGACCCTGCCCAGGCGCGCACCCTCCTGCGTGAGTTCGCGGTCTTCTATCGGCGCACGCTCGAGAACTCTCAGTCCCTTGTGCCGCTTTCGGTTGAGCTTGAGCAGACGCAGCGCTATCTGCACATCGAGAAGGCGCGCTTTGGCGAGGATCGCATTGTCGAGAGCATGAGCGTCGAGGAGGGCTGCGGCGAGGTCCTTGTGCCCGGCTTCATTGTCCAGCCCATCGTTGAGAACGCCGTGCGTCACGCCATGACCGAGGACGGTCCGCTCCACATAGACATCCAGGTTGCCACGGACGGCAACGACGTGCTGGTGGCGGTTGCAGATGACGGCCTTGGCATGGACGAAGAGGTCGCAAAGAAGCTGCTCGAGGGGTCTTCTCAAGACGCGAAGGGCGGGCCCAAGGGGACGGGCATCGCGCTGCGCAACGTGGCCGAGCGCATCGAGCTCTACTACGGCGTGGGCTCCGGCGTCGAGATCATCTCGCGTCCGGGAGAGGGTACCTGCGTGACCCTTCGTCTGGTAAACGTTGCTCCCAAGTAGGCCTCTGAGCTGCCATTTATTGGGCGCACCTAGAGGGCGTCCCGCGTTTCGCCCCCGAAAGGCGCACTAAACCAGGTGCAATCCGTGATGACAAAAGATGGTTGCTACCTGCGGATTATTGCGTAATCAAAACCGTTGGTGCACAAGTTGAAGAACAGCGCTATCATAGGCAACGCTGCTACAATATCCGGCGAGGTATGCCGACACGAAAGAAACGAGAACATACATATGCTGCACGCCCTGATTGTCGACGACGAGGCCCCTGCCCGCTCTGAGCTGCGTTTCCTTCTTGAGGAGACCGGCCGCGTTGAGTCGATCGAGGAGGTCTCAAGCGCACGCGACGCCGTCCAGCACCTGGTGCATATCAAGGAGCACGAGGACGAGCGCTGCGACGTGCTGTTCCTGGACATCTCCATGCCCAAGACGTCGGGCATGCAGCTGGCAGAGGCCCTCTCCAAGCTGAAGAACCCGCCTGCGGTCGTCTTCGTCACGGCCTATAGCGAGTACGCGCTCGAGGCCTTTGAGGTCGACGCGGTTGATTACCTCATGAAGCCGGTCGAGACCGATCGCCTTGCACGTGCCCTCGACAAGGTCGAGGCCCGCGTCAAGCCCTCGTCCGTCAACCATGCCTCGGTGGAGCGCATCCCCGTTGAGAAGGGCGGGCGCAAGGTTCTTGTCCCGGTCGACCAGATTCGCTACATCGAGGCCAAGGACGACTACTCCTGCATCTATACCGACGTCGACCGCTACCTCTCCACCATCTCGCTTGCAAAGCTCGAGCAGAAGCTTTCGCAGCACGGCTTCTTCCGCGTGCATCGTGGTTACATTGTCAACCTTGAGCACGTCGAGGACGTCGAGGTCATTTCGAGCGGCATTCTCCAGCTGGGACTCAAGGGCATCTCCGACAAGAAGATCCCCGTTTCGCGTCGCCGCGTGGTGTCGCTCAAGCGCGCGCTGGGACTTTAGGACAACATACTCACATGCGTTTTGACATCATTGCCGATACTCACGGGTACCTTTCCGATGAGTTGCTGAAGGAGCTCGAGGGCGCCGACTATATCGTCCACGCTGGTGACATGTGTTCCGACGGCGACCTGCGTCGCCTTGAGCGCATTGCGCCGGTAGAGATGTGCCTGGGCAACAATGACTGGGACTACGAGTACTGCGGTCGGATCAAGCGCGTCACCAAGTTCTACTCCGACAAGCTGCGTTGGCAGCTTTGCCACTATCGCGAGCGGCTTGACCTCGTGACCTGCGACATTGCCATCTGCGGGCATACCCATCGCCCGTACGTCGAGCGCGACAAGAAGACTGGCACGCTCATCATGAACCCCGGCAGCCCCACGTTCCCGCGTGGCGGCAAGGGTCCCACCATGGGGCGCATCGTCACGCACAAGGGAGACCTGCATCAGGCAGAGATCATCTCGCTCC
>JAFUBJ010000416.1 GCA_017460265.1 Atopobiaceae bacterium
CATAGCAGCTTTGGTCCTTTTGCTCTGCACCTGTCGCGGCAGCTCAGACATGCCAGAAAGCAAACCCGTCGAGCAGGCACCCGTCTCCGGCGACACGACCGACGATATGTGGAGCACCTTCGTGAGCGACGCCGAGCTCGACATCGTCATGTACGGCGATAAGGCCATCCTCGTCCCCAGCGGAGAGCCGCTCGAAAGCTACCTCGACCAAGACCTCGCAGACGCACACTTCTACCGCGTCGTTGCAGACGTCGACTACCTGTCGGGCGGAGTAGCCGGCTACACCAATTACCCCGACGTCAAAAGCGTGAAGTCAATCACCGAGGAATCCCCTGACGACCTGGCCATTCCTTCCATTTCGGAGAAAAAGTATGGCTTCATCAAGCTGGATGGCTATGAGAACGCTGACTACCTGCTGCGCGAGTATGGCAACATCGCAGTGCTTACGGGCAGCAGCTGGGCATACCGCTACGATGAGTCGCTCGAGAGGGACGACGGCTCAACCGTCTGCTATCGCAAAGGCGTGAACGAGGCACAAATTGAGGCAGGCATTGCCGATGGCGTCACGTGCTGCGAGGACTACCTGTTGATTCCTGCGCAGGGCTAGGCTCCGCGCAATCGGGGCCTAAAAGGCGCCGCCTCCGCCGTTGCCTGCGGACTTCCCACCCTTCACGTGGGCCGCGGCGTTTGCCTTCACGCGGTCCTTGGCCTCCTCAACCTTCTTGAAGGCACTGGAGACACCATCCTCCACAGCCTTGAAGCCCTCGGTCACGGTCTCGCCAATCTCGTCGACACGATCGGCAACGGTCTTCTTCTCAGACATGACCTCCCCTTTCACCCGATTACCGACGCCTCCATTGTATCCAGAAAAGGAGAACGGGCCCTGCTGTACCAGCAACGGTAGGATAAGACTTGGAACGACCGCGAGGAGGGAGGGGCCTTGCGGAGAGGGGAAGACATCATGAAGATCAGCGGCAAATATCTGATAGTGGTTGTCTGCATGTGCGGGCTTTCGATGGCGACGGTCGGCCTTCTGACCAACGTGGCCGGGTTGTTCTTTTCGCCCATGGCCGACGACTTTGGGGTGATGCGCGGCTCGGCGAGCCTCACGCTCACCATTGCCAACATCTGCGTCGCGCTGGGCGGCCTTGCCACCCGAAAGCTCACCAAGGCCATGCCGCTCCGCGTGATGCTCCTGGCAAGCACGGCCATCATGGCAGGCTCCACCTTCCTGATGTCGATTGCTCCCAACATGACTCTCCAGTACGTGCTCTCCACCACAAGAGGCCTGGCAGGAGGGGCGATGGGCTTCATACTCGTCACCTACGTGCTGACCCAGTGGTGTGTGGCGCAGCTGGGACTGGTCACCAGCATCGCCATGGGCTTCAGCGGACTCGCCGGCGCCATCTTCACGCCCATCATCCAGCCGGTCATCGAAGGCTCCGGCTGGCGCGCGGGAATGGCGCTCATCGCGGTGCTTCAGGCGGCCCTGTGCATTCCCGCAATCTTGCTGGTTCCGTCCACCGACCCCACCGATGCGGGGCTGCGCCCCTTTGGCCTGGCAGACAACAAAGAGACCGTCTCGGCGCACCACGACAAGAGCAAGCCGGTCAAGATTGACAAGCTCGTCTATGCGGGCGTGGTGTGCTATGCCGTGTTTGCCGCCGCAGCGACCGCAATGCCGCAGCACTTCCCCGGCTACGCCGAGGAGGTCGGCCTGGCCGCCGCCACCGGCGCAGGCATGATCTCGGCCTGCATGATGGCAAACACCACTGGCAAGATCGTCATGGGCTGGATGACCGACCGCATCGGTGCGCTCCGTTCCATCGTCATCTACACGGCGCTCGTGGTCGTTTCGATCGTCGCGCTGCTCCTGCTGCGCATCCCGGTCGTGTTCATTGCCGGCGCCTTCCTGTTTGGCCTGTGCTACGGTCGCGCGACCGTGGGCCTCACCATGATGTGCCGCGAGCTCTTTGGCAAGCGCGGCTCGGGCATCGTATACCCCGTTGCGGCCCTGGGCACCAGCATCTCCAACGCCATCTTCTCGGCGGCATTGGGCTACGCCTACGACATCACCGGTACGTACACCGTCTCGCTCGTGGGGCTGCTCGTGCTGCTTCTTGGCTCGCTTGCGCTCACGTTCTGGTGCTACCGTCGCGCGGTCATGGGGACAGGCCAGGCGCAGGAGGCCTAAGCCCCGCGCCCGGCCGGCGCCTGCTTACTACAAATTTTCCTAGTTAATCACGACCACCGTGAGGATGATGAACCATTCGAGGATGGCCTCTGCCACGACGAGCGCGATGGCGCCAGAGATGTCATCGACGTTCTGTCCAGCCTGATGGCTGTACATAGAAATGACGGCTGCACACAGCAGACGGGTCACTCCGTGGACGCTGAGGTCGCCAAAGCCCTTCTGCTTCTTGATGGCATTCCTGAGCTCAGCCACGTCGGCGGCAATCTCGTCTGCAGAGCGATTGTCAAAAGCAAGCATCGCGAGCGTTGCGAACTCAAGCGAGGTGGTCCACCCCATGCTGATCTTGTTCGCCTTGAAGGCCGCGCGAAGCTCCTCCACACGGGCGACCTTCTCCGCCGGCGACAGGGGCGAAAGCGCAAGCACGTTCGCCATCGTCTGACGGCCTTCGGTAAACTTGTACTCCTTGCCCAGGAGCTGGTAGCACTCCTCGGCATCTTGCATCAGCTCGTCGTCCTCGCGTTCCGACAGGGCGATGAGTGCCGCAAAGGCCGAGTCGTGGTCGTTGGTGATGACCGGGTGCTTCTCCTCCATGCGGGCATAGATTGCCTTGGTGCGCTCCACGAGGCGATCTGCCTCCTCGGGACTCTTTGCTGCGTTGGCGATGATCATTGCCGTACCAAAGCGCGAGGCGGTTCCGAGAATCTTCCCTTCCATGACCCTCTTGTATATACGCTGGGTCTCTGCAAGGTACGCAGCGGGATCTCCCGAAAGGGCCATGCGAGATAGAAGCGTAAGCTTGCCACTCTGGCGCTCAGTCGAAAGAAGGTTGGTCTTGCCCTTCAGGACGTCAAAGCACGCACGCAGCTCTTCTTTGCTTGCCTGCTTTCCCGCAAGCGTCCACACAAGCGCTGCGCTCGCGACCTCGTCGCCGCCTTCCAGCGCAAACGAGCTGTTAACAGCCTCCCGGTTGCTTGCCAGAAGCTCCACCATCTGCTCTTCTTGCTGAATCATTGCACTGCCTCCTGTCCTTTGGCGAGTCTCGTCTCGCCTTTGCGTTCCACGCCTCTATTGTGCTGGTATTGCTGGTTATTCAGCCCCACATGTTACCCAGCCACAAACTACGCATTTCAAATTGCGTACGTTTTATGACGAGTCGATTGAGTGAAACGCAAAGCGAGATCTGAGGGTATTACTAATGAGCGAGCCGACGGTACCCTTCGGGGTACGCCAGCAGAAATTCAGGGTCACGCACGTAAAATGGCTATGCTGGCGGCTGTGTGTGAGCCTGTTTTAGTTTCAGCTTCCAGCTAAAGTTGTGTCGGCTCGCCCTTGGAAAGCGACGGGGCAAAGGGACGTTCCCTTTGCCCCGCGTTGCGTTTGTTGGGACACCCGGGACGGAGGCTGGCACCCGTGGGAGTCTCGCCCATGGTTTCGCAGGGCTTAGCGCACGTTAAGTCGGCCGATTCCCGCCTCCTCGGGCGCCGTTGGTCAAAAAATGACGGTTGATGCATCTAGTTGCATAGTTGATATACATGCCCCGACACCTCTACCTGCGGATATCTCTCGGAGGCTGTAACGCAGGAGGCGCCTTGCCGGAGACCCGCTGGAATGGACACTCGCCACTGAAATAGCCAAAATGGAAAAGGCCAGCTAAACGGCCTGAAGCCAATATATCAATAAATTAACCTGTTGCATCAGCTGGCATTTTTTGACCAAGGGGCCCCACAAGGCGCCTTTTGGGCCGATTTAACGTGCATCAACGCGCACGAAGTGCATCAGTCAAGCAACGACTGCGTTCTGGGGTCGGGCCGCACCGCCATGCCGACGTCCTCCCCATAAATGAGCGCGACCTGCTCGCCCTCCTGGGGCAAAAACGTGTGGCACGTCGAGGCAATGCCAAACATGAACGACCCGTCTTCGCCCTCGACATACACCTCGGCCTGCTGCGGCACGACACCCGTAATGCGAACCACGTGCACGGTAAGGTCCTTACGCCTGAGCAGCTCCCGCAGCTCGCGGTCGTTGCCGTACGCCTCGTCATACCAGACCTTGGCGCGTAGGCAGGCAAAAGGCATGAGCGAGCAAATGGCCACAAACACAAGGGTCGAAAGCACCGGCGCGGTGTTGACCAGGGCAGACGCGACACCGGTAAGAAAGAGCGCGCCACCCAGCACCACCATGGTCGTAACGGGAATGACCAGCAAAAACACGACAGGCTCGAACCCCCGGCGCCGCGGCATGAACATGACCAGCTCGGGGTTGTCCATGAGGACCTGCCGCTCTTCATCGGTCAGGGGCCGTGCCATGGGCCTCCTCCTTACAGTTGGGGTTTGCCGTTGGGCTTGCGCTTGGGATGCACCGAGTTGGCAGCCGGATTGCTGTCCGCCCAAGTGAGTAGAATGCCTTACGTCTATAGAATGCCACATGAGGGAGGTGAGGCGGATGGCATACCGGGGCAAAGACCTCGCGGGAACCTGCGGCATACCGCGGCACGACGAGCGCACCTACGTGGACGTCGAGATGGGCGGCGGCGAGAACGGCCAGATCGTGCGGCCTGTCAGTCTCACGTGGCCAGACGGTCGCAGATGGCGCCTTGCCTCCGCACGGCCCGTTGCCGAATACGGGCGCGAAGTCTTTGGCAACCTCGTCACCCGCTGGGAGATAACCATTGGCCGTGCCACCAAGGTGCTCTGGCATGACAGGGACGGCTGGTTCGTCAAAGCAAAAACCAACCGCCCCACCTAGAAATCGCTGTACTAGAGCCTAGAAATCCCTGCCAAAGCGCTTCTTGTACTCCTCGGGAGTAATCACCTCGAGTGACAGGCCGCGCTGCTGGGCGACCGCCTGCATCTGGCTCAGATTCGGCTCGGAGTCAATCAGGTTCCCGTTGGTGTCCCTGGCCACGTAGTAGAAGTAGCCGTCCTTGATGATGACGCCACCGGCCACGGAATCCAGCAGCTCCTCGGGAATATCGTACCCGTCAAGATCGCGAACATCAGCCATAGTTGTCCTCCTCGTTTGAGACGTACGGGAATTTGTTCCCCAATCGTTCATTATACAAAGCGAACGAGGACACCGTCCCAAAGAGACCTTCTGCTGCCAAACCCTGCTAGCGCGTCACGTTGTCGTGCCAGGCGCCGATGAGGTTGGCATCGTTGCGGAAGGTGCAGGGAACCACGCTCGGCATCTGCGGTGGAATGCCATACGACGCCTCGGCGTCAAAGATAGCCTGCAGCTTGGTACGAATGAGGTCAATGAGGTCGGTACGTTCGGAAATGCCGCCACCAATGGCTACGGCCTCAACGTCCAGCACGCACTGCAGGTTGTAGAGCTGCACGGCGGCAATCCGCGCGTACTCATCGATGGCAGCAATCACGCGCTCGTCACCCGTGTCGTACATGCGAAACGACTCGATGCCGTCAGGCGCCTCGTCGGCACCAATGGCCTGCTGCACCATGAGGCACAGTCCCTGTGCGCCGCCACGCCACAGCCAGCAGTCGGACGTGTCGGCCTGGCCTTCCACGCGCAGGAAGGAGAGCTCAGCTGCGCAGTGGCGCGCACCGTCAAGCAGACGCCCATCGGCGACAATGGCACCGCCGATGCCCGTTCCCAGCACGACTACCAGCGCATTATTGACGTCCACGAGCGAACCGTAGTGCATTTCGGCAAGCGCAGCGCAACGGGCGTCGTTATCCACCGTAATATGCGTCGGGCAGCGGGCGAACAGCTCGTCAACAAGGTTGCGACCAGTAAAGAAGGGGAAGCTTCCCGCGGAGACCACGTACCCCGTGTTCTGGTCAACCTTTCCGGCCATCGATACGCCCATGCCGCTAATCTGGTCAGCATAGCGATCGTACAGGCCGCCCACCGCCTCGACGAACTCCTCTCGCACCTCGCGCGGCGCAGGTACCTTCCCCTGCTCAAGAATCTGGTGACCCTCGCCCATCAACGCATACTTGATGGCGCTTCCGCCTACGTCGATGCTCAGTCGCTTGTCCATGCTTTTCTCCTTTACCACGTGAGACGTTCTTTTCGGGATAGGCCGTTCGTTTTTTGATGTTTGGCGCCCGATACAGGGAGCTTTGGAAAAGGGGTGCACCGGAAGTTCCGATGCACCCCCGAAGGAAAGGAAGGTGATTAGTTACTCGGAGATTGCTGCATTCTGCGCCGCAATAGCCTGCTCCTCCTCGTATGCCTGGTTGTCGGCAATCTTGAAGAAGGGATACCAGATCACGCAGGTCGCAAGGATGCAGATGACGATGATCAGCGCGTAGAAGATGCCGCCCTGCATGAAGGCCGTGATGA
Source organism: Atopobiaceae bacterium (assembly GCA_017460265.1). Classification (GTDB taxonomy): domain Bacteria; phylum Actinomycetota; class Coriobacteriia; order Coriobacteriales; family Atopobiaceae; genus UBA1367. The sequence goes on from JAFUBJ010000416.1 coordinate 6,500, forward strand.
CGGTGGGCATGACCCACGGAAGCTGCACGGTCGGGTTGTAGGCGATGGGCAGAATCTCGAGCAGCGGCATGGCGATGAGGCCGGGAACGATGCAGGAGAGCAGCATCGGGATGAAGAACAGCGGGTTGAGCATGACGGGTACACCAAAGATGACCGGCTCGGTGATATTGAAGATGTTGGGCAGAAGCATCAGCTTGCGCATGGCCTTGAACTTCTCGGATCGGGCAAAGAGCATGTCGAGGCAGAGGCAGATGGTGTTGCCGGTTCCGCCGAAGTACAGGCAGTTGTAGAGCATGAGGTACTTGGCGTCGGGCATGGCCTCGCCGGCCTGGAAGGCCGCGATGTTGGCCATGGTGACGGTGATGAACACGGGCACGTACACCGAGGTGACCGAGCTGGGGTGCACGCCAAAGCACCAGACGAGGTTGGCGATGGTCATGATGGCGATCATGGCAGCGGGGGTGGCGCCAAAGTTCATGAGCGGCGCGGAGACGACCTGTTTGATGAGCTCGAAGACGTTGCCAAAGGAGGTCATGGAAAGGCCCCACTTGATGAAGAACACTACCGCAAAGATGATCATGGCCGTGAACGCCGGGGAAAGCGAGTCGGAGACCATGGGCGGCACCGAGTCGGGCAGGCTGAGCTTGATGTTCTTACGGGTGAGCCAGCCAAAGGCGGCGGCCACGCAGATGGCCAGGATGATGGCCACAAACAAGCCGTCGGAACCCAGGTAGTTCTGCTGGTAGGCGTTGAGGGTGGTCTCCTCGTCAATGACGATGGTGGAAGGCACCAGCATGAGGAAGCTCGCCATGGAAAGGACGCCTGCCGTGATGCCGTTCATGCCGTCGTTCTTGGCGTAGACGTAGGCGATAAGGAACGAGACGTAGATGGCCAGAAGCGACATCGTGGAATTGATCATCTCGTTGGCCGTTGCCGTCACGCCAGATGCCTGCATCCAGTCGGAGAGCCCCGGGATGGGCAGGTTGATGACGATGGCCACCACCGCCATGCCGATGGTGAGGGGCATGGTCATGACCATGCCCTGAGAGATAGCCTGCAGAACCCTGTTTTGGCCCATGCGGCCGGCGAGC
>JAFUBJ010000417.1 GCA_017460265.1 Atopobiaceae bacterium
GCAACAAAGGGAATGTTTGCCTGGAAGCTCGTGAAGCCCTGGATGGCCGTGTCAGAGATGGGGTTTGCGGAATCGTAGCGGTCGAGCGCCGAGGCGAGCAGGTTCAGGCCGGCGGCCGACGTGTTGGGGTTGGTGTAGCCAATGACCAGGCTTCCGGCCGCAACGGCGTCCGTGATGGCCGTCAAGTCCGTCGTGCCGTACTCGGAGGCAAGCCAGTCGCGCTTTTCGGTGGTCAGGGCCATGACCGCGAGGTTGCCCACCGTGCGCTCGGCCACCGTGGTGGTCGCAACGCCACGGGCGTTGAGCAGGCGCACCCACTGCATGTTGGAGGGCGTGTAGCCCGCTGGAGCGGCCTTGCCGGAGGCGATGTAGTCAACGGCCAGGCCCGAGGCGACCTTGCGCAGCGTGATGCTGGCCGACTCGCCGTCAATCACGCGACCCTCGCGGTTGTAGGCCTCGGCCATCTCGCGCATCCAGCCGTCGGTCCCGTTTCCGGACTTCTCGCCCGATGCCCAGATCTCGACGCCGGCCTCTCCGCCGTTTACCGTGACCTCGCAGGTGTCGATGTCAGGAAGCTCGTCTGCCTCGTCGAGCATGTCGCTCACGTCGACAGCCTCCTTGATGGGAGCCGCGCTCTCGGGGTCTATCGACTTGTAGAGCCGCTCGATGGTGCGGGCGGCATCCTCGGAGTTGACCTCGCGGTCGCTCTTGCCGAAATTCCGGAAGAACCACAGCCCTCCCAGCGCAAGAGCAAACACCAGGACCAACGCACCGACAAAGACAAGCCTGCCCGCGGCACCGCCCTTCTTCTCTGCCATCACCCTTGTCCTTTCAATCGGGGCGCGCTACTCGTATCGGCGCGCCTCATCAATGAGCACCCGCATTTCGGAAAGCATGCGCTCTGAGCTTTCGTCGGAGGGCGTCATGGCCTGCATGGACACCTCTGACGCAAAGCGATCCAGTTCGAGCAAGAGGCGCTCGTTGTTTTCGAGAACGCCTTTAAGCTGTGCAATTGTCGACTGGTATATGCGCAGGCGCTCGACCTGCAGGTCGTCGTCCAGGTTGTCGTCGCGGTACGAGCCGCTCGACACGGACTCGTAGAGCTGGACGTAGTCGTTGCCATCAAACGACATGCAAGCGGACGAGACGAGCGCAGCGTTACGCCTGATGGTGGACTCGGCCTCGTCGATGCCGGAGGCAAAGCGTGACCAGGCGATCGACCCCGGTGTGAGCTTGCCCGTCGAGAGCATGTCTATGATCTGGTGACGCTTGCGTCGCGCGGCGTCAACCTGACGCGCCGCGTCCGCCGCGTATGAGCCAACGTGCGGGAGGCTCTTCTGCTTCTCGAGCGTCTGGAGCAGCTCGTCGCCATTTCCTAGGGCGTCGCCACGGACCTCTGGGTCGATCCTGTGAACGTCCTTTTGCTCTTCGTCCCCCAGGTTAAGCAGCGGACGGTTGACCACCACGGCAGCGGCGGGAATCGCCACGTAGCTGGTGAGGGCCGCAGCCGCGCGCATGATGTTGGGGTCGAAGGGACTGAGGCCCACAATGGGAGACCACAGCGTGACCGCGAGTGCCGCTATGGCAAGGTCTTCCGCTATGATGCGCTTCAGGTTCATGCTGCTCCCCTTGGGACCGACGATATACACACATGAAATAGGATACCCCACGCAGAGAGGGCCAAACACGGTTTTAAGGTAAGCGCATGGTCATTCAGGGCAGAGACTTCTGGGCGCCCAGGACGAAGGCCTGATCCTAAGTGAGCCAAGGGCGATTCCACATCTGGTCCGGCTGAGCCCCGTTTCGCGCCCCCGCTCCGCCCGCGCCAAACCGGACGTTGGAGAGCGGGTTGCGGTCGTTTGGGCGCCGGTAGGATTCGCGTCGTTCAGAACGCTGACGAGATGCGATTTTGTGTACCATCAGCGTTTTCAAGGGAGCAACGCACTTACGGAGATTGCGATTTGCCTTCCATCAGCATTTCCTTGGCCCGACCAAACAGACGCAACCGCCCGCCACCTGAGAACCCTGAGCAGAAGGCACAGCGCCCACCACGGCATTATGATGAGACCAACATACACGCCCGTCCCGACGAAGGAGGCGCCGATGGTGAAGAGACTCGTCGTAATGCGTCGTGGCAAGGCGGAACCCTCCGCTCCAAGCCTGCAAGACCAGGACAGAAGC
>JAFUBJ010000418.1 GCA_017460265.1 Atopobiaceae bacterium
ACCCACAACGATCACGGAGCCTCCGCGAGCCTCTCCCAAAGAGAACTGCAGGATGAGCTCGTCGCCGTTGCCGTTGCCGGTGATCACGGCTTCGCAGGTCTTCACCTCACCGGGAGTCAACTCCTGGCCATAGAGAGCCCCGTAGCCCTTCTCCACCTCTCCGTCGTTAAAGAGTACCTCAAAGGCGATGGGACGCTCATAGCGATCGCTCATCACGTCGGCGGTAATACGGTAGTGAACACCTGGTTCGGGAACAAGGCCAGTCCTGACGTAGAGCCTTGACTTCCATACGCCAAGATCGGTCGGGATAGTCTCATAATTGACATTGATAGCATGACTGCGACGCACGAGCACGGTATCGTAGCCCTGGTCATGCCTCTCGTAGACGCGCGACTCCCTCTCGAAGTTCACGGGCTTGGGAAGTGCGTTCTCGAAGTCGACCTCGTCCGCATATTCCTTGACCTCAATCTCGCTGAAGTCAATCGTGAAAGCAGGAAGCATGCCCAGCTGCAGGTCTAGATAGCTCGTGCTGTCCTTGGCGGTAAAGACGCCTGTGACGGTGTTTTCGCCCTGCTGGATCTGGAACTCCTGAAAGTCGCCAAACTTAACCGTGCCAGACACGTCAGACTGGAAGCGGTAGGTCACATAATAGTCGCGGCCAGCAACGGTGGGATAGTTCGACTCCAGCTTGACATGCCAAGACTCGCCGTCCGTCTTCGTGGCGATGAAGTGGTAGTGTCCGCCCACAATTCCGCCGCTTCCCGAAACGTCAGAGCCCTCGAACTTGGCGTGGAACAGCTCGGCGTCTGCCGTGGCCTGCGTTACCTCTCCACTGCCTGCCGTCTTTGTCTTGGAGGTGCCCGTCCCAGATGGGAAGTCGACAAACGGATAGAGATCTGCCACCTGCGACTCTGCGTCTGCAGACGAGCTCTCTTCTCCGCGGGCAATCTGCCCACAGCCAGAGAGCAGAAGCGCGACCAAGAGGGTGGCCACTACCGTGAGTCTCGCGCGTTTCATACCAAGCTCCTCCTCATGCGATGCCTTCTGCAGCATCCTTTCCTTGACGGTCGGACGTTATGTGCCCCGTGTGCGCTCACTGTCTTGTTGTTTAGTTTTCAAATTGTAAACTTGGCCATTCCTTTGCCTCAGCAAGGACTTTCTCATAATGCTGCATGATTTACGGTATGTCAACACAGTAATAGTGCAGTTGCACCATTTGTCGAGAAAAATAGCCTTTTTGTTTCTAGAGCATTTTTACTGCAAAAGCCATATGTAATTTACATTTTGTAAATCTCAATAATAATTGCTATGAGGATGGACGCTGTCGGCGAGCTCCCTTTCTAAGGCGACTCGTCCATTCACCCTTGATAAGCTGGTAAAATGCCACCTGCGCCAAGAATCCCTTTAGTTCTTCTTGGCTGACAGAGCATCCTACACATCACAAAGAGGAGCAGTACCTTATGGCCCTGAAGCGAGTCACCATGCAGGAGATTGCGGATGCCTGTGGACTATCGAGAAACACGGTCTCCAAGGTCTTCAACGGCAGGGGGGTCGTGCAGGAGGCCACAAGGAACCTGGTTATCAACACGGCCAAGGAACTCGGCTATTACCAGTTTGCCACGGAAGGCACCGCCGATGACAAGAGTGGTGGAAACATTGCCCTTCTGACGCAACATAAGGTCCTGAGCCACAATTTTGGCTCCGTATTTCTTACAAGCTTTACCGACCAGATTTCTCGGTTGGGATACACCATGCAAATGTATGAGGTATCCCCCGAGGAGCTCATGCATAAGCGGTTGCCCTCTCTTCTCAACCTCGACCAAACTGTCGGATTTCTTGGAATTGAGCTGTTCGACCGCGACTACATCGATATGGTCTGCTCGCTTGGCATCCCGACGGTCTTTGTGGATGGCTTCCCTCATGCAGGCGAGACGCTGATCCAGTGCGACTTTGTCTCGATGGAAAATGTCACGAGTGAGACGGCAATCGTCAGGCATGCGATCGATTGCGGAGCAAAGCGCCTCGGCTTCGTCGGCGACATCAACCACTGCAACAGTTTCTACGAGCGCTGGCTGGGCTTTTGCGCAGCGCTTGCAGAGGCTGGCATGAAACCTGACCGCAACCTTTGCGTCCTTGAAAAGGACAGCGACCTGTACGGAGACACCAACTGGCTCCTCGAGCGGCTCGACGAGCTAACGGCTCTGCCGGACACCTTTGTCTGCGCTAACGACTTCTTGGCAATTCGCCTTATGACCGCACTGAAGGCAAAGAAGCTCTCCATCCCAAACGACGTGATGGTGGTTGGATTTGGAGGCTCGACCGAGGCGTCGGTCGTCGAACCTCCCCTGACAACCGCACGAATCCCCAGCACCGAGATGGGCAGACTTGCAGGCACAATTTTCTCAAAGCGTATTCAGGAGCCAGAACTCCCCTTCTGTTGGACCTACGTGAAGACCACACCAATCTGGGGAGGAAGCACTCGCCCCCTCCCCAGATGAGAATCCAAGCCTATTGAGAATGCTCTTGCCGCAGGACCCTACTCGAAGTAGACGGTTCCGTCCGTGTCGATGCCAAACTGGGCGCCGCCCGTGTACAGGCTGTCGCCAAAGGCGTCCTGGATGCAGAAGCAGTACAGGTACTTGCCGTCAGGCAGGTAGCCGTAGTCAACCGTAAGGCCGTTGGAGCCCACGGAGTACGGCTCTCCCTCGTAGCTGCTTGCCGTGAGGCTCTCGTCCGCCGAGAAGGCCTTGTAGAGCGGCACGACGACGTCGCCACGCTTGATCTGCGTCAGGTCGCGGCCCATGGCGCCGCTTTCGCTCACGCCACTCCAGGCACCCTCGACCTCGACGCTTCCGTCAGCCATGTCCTGACGCATGCGCAGGTAGCATTCGGCGCCGTTCAGCGTGATGGGCGACGTGTAGATGATGTAGTCCTCGGTGGCGCTCTCCACCGACAGGTTCAGGCTCTGGCCATCGGGCAGCGCCAGCCACAGGCCGTCGAAGCCGTCCGAGAACTGACCCGTCTCCCAGTCGCCATAGACGTCGTAGGTCTCGCCCAGCGCGATGAGGTCGGCACCGTCCTCAGATAGCTCGTAGACCAGGCCACTCACCACGGCGGCGTTGTCGATGCCATGCTGGTCAAGCTGGAACCAGAACGTTCCCTCATCGTCAACCTGAGGCTCTGAGACAAAGGTAATCTGCGAGCTGACGTCGGTGTGATCGTCAACGTAGTTCCAGTTGTCCTCGACCTCCTGCTGCACCTCCTCGGTGGTGTTGCCCAGAAGCCAGTTCCAGAGGTTCTCCTGCCAGAAGGTCTCGTCCGAGTACTGCGTGTATTGCGTGCCGCCGTTGTAGGTGGCGCCATGCGCCAAGCGGTCGACATACGACAGGTACGACGGGTTCACCGCAACGGTCTGGAAGATCGCAAGCTCCTGCGAGGTGTTGACCTTGAGCGGGTAGTACGTCGAGAGGCCCGTGGCCCCTGCGTGGTAGGTGCCACGAATCTGGTAAGGCACTGCGTCGTTCAGGGCCTTTTGGACGTCTGAGGCGCTCGGCGTGACGCCCGAGCAGGCGTCGACCAGCCCGCCCAGGTCAACCATGTTGGTGTAGCCCTCACGACGGTTGTTGCAGCCATAGTTGTCCACCTGGTTGATGCCGCGCGACATGGCGGCAAGCGTGCTCTGGTCGGTGCTCGAGGCGTACATCTCCTGCGAGAAGCGATAGAAGTCCTGCATCAGCTGGTCGATCTTGGAGAGGTCGGTCACCGACAGGGTGGCAAAGCCCCTGGTGTTGCGCTCAAGGGACGCGAGGTAGCTGTCGCAGATCGCTTTGCCCAGCTCCTCTCCGTTGCAACTAGGGTTTGCGGCCAGGTACTTGACGATGGAGGCATACTCCCAGCCGTTGCCCGGCTCGCTCTCCTGCGAGGCGACCATATAGTTGGAATAGGTGGCCAGCACGTTTGCCGTCTCGAGCGTGCTCATGAGGCAGGCGTCGAAGCCCACGAACTCGAACTTCTCCCACATGCCGGAGAACGCCTGCGAAAGTGCGGCATCGAGCTCGCGCAGCGAGAGCGAGTCGTTGTTGTTGCGCTCGTCGAAGCACACGCCCGAGATGGAGCCCCCGCCGTGGTCCCACAGGATGAGCGCCATGTGGTCTGCCGGGTAGTTCTTGACGCCCCAGGTGAGGAAGTCGGCAAGCGTGCCCTGCTGGCCCATGCTGGATGCGCTGACCGCGCCAAGGTCTGACATCTTGCCGTTCCTGATGAGGTAGCGGCCCAGGTTGCGGGCACTGATGGTGTTGTTGCGCCAGCTCTTGGCACCGCCCGTCTCGACGACGAAGCTCACCTTGTCGCTGCCCTTGGCGCTGAGCATCTCGTTCAGGTCCTTGGTTGCGGCTGCGCTCTGTGACTCGAGGTTTGAGCCACAGATGTACACGAATACCGTCCAGGTGTCGTTCTGAACTCCGGAAGGCTGCTTTCCACCCGGCTGGGCGCGCTTGATGTCGAGCGTCTCGCTTCCGCGCTCTGCCTGGATGGCAAGGCCGCTGTTGACCATGTTGGAAAGCGAGTCTCCCCCACCGCTAGCCGTCGTGGCCCCATAGGGAGAGGCGGTGACGCAGGCTGAAAGAACGATGGCAGCGGCAGCCGTCGCAAGGAAGCCGCCAAGGCGCCGGGCAAGGCGTGAGGTGGTCATGGTGAGCATCCCCTCGTCGCGATTTGAAGGCTATTGGGTAATCTTTGCTTGGATCTGCTGCAGCAGGGTGGCGAGCACCTGCGCATCGCTCGACGTGATGCCGCTCTGCCCGATGACGAGCATGCCACGCTGGCAGCCGATGCTGGTCTTTGCGAGGTCTGCCCAGGATATGGTGGCGGAGCCCCCGCGACCATCGGCCAGATGGATGCCCGAAGCACTGAGCGTCATGCCCGTCCGGCCATCTCCCGAAAGGTTGAGCAACAGATAGGGCTCGTCGTCGGCACCAAGGCCATAGAGCGAGCGAATGGCCTTGTCGTTCTTGACGACGCTCTCCCCCCACATGGTCTGGCTCGTGGAACCCGTCCTCAGGCCGTTCATGTAGTCGTTGATGATCTTCTTGTAATCGGGTGCGGTTGCACGCTTGTGCGGCTTGATCGCTGCTCGATGCGCGCCAACTCTATGGGCGGCTGCGCCTGTGGCCTTAACCTTACGCTGGCTTTCCTCCGCCATGGCATCTCCTCTTCTCAGTTGACAATCACTAGTTACGATACTGCCATATACGTCGCTCTGCACCTAGCAGTTCGGCCATCGGGCACCATCCTTTAACGTTTGCGGCGTACATGGAGGATGGCTGCAGAAACGAAAGGCTGTCGCTCCCCTCATCAGGCAGCGACGGCCTTTCCAGCTCATTCAGCTTTCGGCCACGTTTGCCGCGGCACGGCTTACGCCGTCGTCGAAGCGCTTCCCGTCAGCTTCTGAACCAGCCAGTATCTCTGCGGTCTTGTCGTGCATGATCACTCCTTTGCTCAGCCTTGAGAGCGCGTTACTTCTCTGCGGGTTCCCACTTGCAACGCACGGGAGAAACGATCGCGCCCGTGGCCTTGAGCTCCTTCATTGCCTTGTCGACGACCTTGCGGTCAAGGCCGGAAAGCTCTGCAATCTTGCCCGCGTTGAGCGGCGTGCCCGCCTCGCGCATCGTCTGAAGCACGAGCTGTGTTGCCTCCATGGTTACTCCTTTCGTTTTTGAACGGGGCCGACCAGAAGCTTTGTCCCATTGACCAAATAAAAGTACACATGTACTTTTATTTGGTCAATAGAAGGTTCCGGATGTCATCTGGCTATGGTACGGTTTAGTCTGTTTTGTCACGTAACGCTTGCAGGGAGGATCAGTGGCCAACACGCATGACTTGCGCTACGTACGCACCGAGGAAGCCATACGCTCCGCGTTCATGGCTCTTCTCGTGGACGGCCCCGCGTCCTCCGTGACGGCGAGCGCACTGTGCCGGAGAGCCGACATAAGCCGCAATGCCTTTTACCTGCACTATGCAAGTGTTGGGGATCTTTACGTCACGTTGGTGAACGAACTTGTGGCGGACGTGAGTGCAGAGGCGAAGGCTTCCGCGCTGCGCGTGATGACGACTGGCGGCGTGGACCGTCAGCTTCCAAGTGCACTTGTCAATGCGCTGGCAAAGCATGAGGGCTTCCTGCGGTCGCTGCTTCCCTCGGACGACGGATCGCTGGCCAAATGCCTTGCGGAGGGGCTCGAGGGCGCCTATGTTGACGCCGCATTGGTCATCAACGAAAGCGGCGGGGGCTTTGAGCATCGCATGAGCTGCGCATTTGCCGCATGGGCCCTCGTTGGGCTGGTCGTTCGCTGGATCAATACGACCGACCTTCCCCTGGAGGGGGCACTTCCCCTCTTTGAACAATTCCAGACGGGACTGTCCGAATCCGCTACGCATTTCTTGACACAAGGCTGATTCCCTTGCTGGGGCGCGGGTCCTCCCGAGGCTGTCTCGCATCGGAAACGCCATTGGGGTAGGCTTAGTGACACATCTCAAGCGAAAGGCCTTCTCTATGCACACCGCTGTGTTTCTTGACCTCGATGGCACCCTTTGGGAGCGCGGCGTCGTTCCCGACTCGGCACGCGAGGCCATCCGTCGCGCCCAGGCAAACGGTCACAAGTTCCTAACCAACACCGGACGCGCGCGCTCCGAGGTACCTGACCTTACCTACCTAGGCCTTGACGGCTACTGCTTTGCCGCGGGAGCCGAAGTCATCCTTGACGGAACGACCATCGTCGACCAGCCCATCGGCGAGCAAAACGCCCGCGCGGTTGCCGCCGCCTTTGACTCCCTGGGGCTGAACTACAACCTCGAGGGCGGGGACGCAAGCTGGATCTGCGTGAACGACTTCGATGCCTATCAGGCCGGCATTGCCGCAGCGGCTGACACGCCCGACCCCATCATGAACGTGCCAACCATCCAGGCCATGCCCGAGGAGGCATGGGGCAGGCTTCACAAGCTCTTCTACCATAGCGGGTCTGACGAGGATTACGAGAAAGCCGTTGCCCTCATGCCCAAGGGCGTCACGTTGACCGTGTTGGGCTATGGCTTTGCCGAGGCCACGGCGTCGGACGTGACCAAGGCAACCGCCATGGAGGCAGTGCGCGCATGGCTCGGCGCCGACGAGTGGCGCACCATGGCCTGCGGGGACTCGGACAACGACCTCACCATGCTGCACGCAGCCGATGTCTCGGTGGCTATGGGAAACGGCAACGACAACGCCAAGGCGGCAGCCACCTGGGTCACGACCGACCTACATGACAACGGGCTGCTTCACGCCTTCGAGCACTTCGACCTGCTGTAAGCGACCCATACTTCAGGACGCCAAAGAAATCGGCATCGTATTTGTCTTTCTGCAACAACAGCCCTTAAGCTTGGACGTATTGGCATCGTATTTGAGATTGTGCAACGCAGATCCTGCATCACCTCTCATGAAGTGGGCAAATCGCGTTGCACAATCTCAAATACGATGCCGAATCAGCTCGACGCAAACGTTGGTGTTGCACGAAGACAAATACGTTGCCGTTATTGTAATCCTGACCGCTTAGTCAGACTACTTGTGCGCCTGCAGATGGAACGCGAGCGCACCGATGAGGTTGGCCTCGTTGCCAAACTTGCACTTCACGATCTCGGGCTTGCCGTAGGG
>JAFUBJ010000419.1 GCA_017460265.1 Atopobiaceae bacterium
AAAGACTCGTTCACGGTGGACTGGAAGGTCGTTCGTGAGTCGGACGGCGCCGTCGTTGCCCAGGGACGGAGCGTGTGTGGGCTACCGGAATACTGGTACTCCCAAGTTGACTATGTCACTGCCCTGAACGTCGAAGGCGACGAGGTGGCCCTGTGGGAGCCGGGAACGTACACGGCGGTGCTCGAGGTCAACGCAGACCGCTCCATTGTCGAGGCGTACTACCTGAACAACGCACCGATTGAGGTGCGCTTTGTCGTCACGCCGTCAGGCGATCAGGAGCCAGAGGACAATCCGGACGAGGATTCGGATACCTCCGAGCAACCTGACACCGACGACGCGGGGCTGCCTGACCCCGGCGACAACGATGAGGGCCGCCCGGAACAAGCGGTCGCTCCAGACTGCGCGCCATCAACCTCGGACGCATGCTACGGAAGACGAGCTGCTCTGGTACCAAGTGAAGCGAGCGGCAAGCTGCCTCAAACCGGTGACGGAAACGACGTGTGCCTGCATATGGCGGCAAGCATGGTGGCGGTCGCGCTGGTCCTCCTTGTCGCTTCGATGGCCGAGCGCGCTCGAGGATAGGTCTGTGGCGAAGGCACGGGAACTGCCCACCGACATAGGCCTATTTCGTCCCATCGAGTTGTGGTGTTCTTGTCGTGGGTCGTAAGCTTGCCTATACTATTCGCTTGTGTGTAAACCTATGTGTCGCTCACGTCTGGCGGCACCTCTAGAGAAAAACGAGGTACGAGTCATGGATTACATTCGCGCGATTGAGCGCCAGCAGATTCGTGAGGACATCCCCACGGTTCTCGTCGGCGACAACGTGAAGGTTCACTATCGCATTAAGGAAGGCGAGCGTGAGCGTGAGCAGGTCTTCCAGGGCGACGTCATCCGCATGAGCGGCGCTGGCGCATGCGAGACCTTCACCGTCCGCAAGATCAGCTTCGGCGTCGGCGTCGAGCGTACCTTCCCCCTGCACAGCCCCAAGATTGCCAAGCTCGAGGTTGTCCGTCACGGTGACGTGCACCGCGCCAAGCTTTACTACCTGCGCGACCGCATCGGCAAGGCCGCCCGCATTCGCGAGAAGCGCTAAGGCACCGCAAGGGTATGCTGCCGCCCCGGGAGACCGGGGCGGTTTTTTGTGCCGCAAAAACTCGCGGCAACAGGGAGATGGTCACCATGTCGGTTAAGGGTTCACGCGCGGCGAGCGCCCGCGAGGTTGCTGCGCTCTTTGCGAGCGCCACGTCCGAAGAGTATGAGGAGCTCGCTCGGCGCTATCGAGAAGACCCGCGCAAGCAGGTATCCCGTGCCCTGGAGGCGGCGGGAAGGCGTCTGGAGCGTGAGCAGGCCGAGCATGACCGAGTCCTCCGCATGTACGAAGTCCAAAGGGCCATCGCGGGCGGAGGCGTCGCGATCGGGGTCGACGAGGTCGGACGCGGGGCCATTGCGGGACCGCTGACCGTTGGCGCCGTCGTGTTGCCGGACGATCCCGTCATCTGGGGGATCAACGACTCCAAGCAGCTTACGCCTGCCCGCCGTGAGGTGCTTGCGGCGCGCATCGCCGAGGTCGCCGTGGCCATTGGGATTGCGCACATCGAGCCATCGTCCATAGACGCCGTGGGCATGGCGACGGCTCTTCGCATGGCCATGGCCCAGGCCGTTGAGCAATGCGGTATCGATCCGGACGCCGTGATCATCGACGGTAACCCCGTGCATATTCATCCAAAGGAACGGACCGTCGTGAAGGGCGACGCGACCGTCGCGTGCATTGCCGCGGCATCCATCGTCGCGAAGGTCACCCGCGACGAGCTCATGGTGGCCTTAGATGACGAATTCCCTGGTTATCACCTTGCCGCCTGCAAAGGCTATGCCTCTCCAGAGCACATCGAGGCCATTCGTGAGCGCGGGCTCTCGAAGATCCATCGCGTGTCGTTTTGTGGAAACTTTTTGGAGACGCC
>JAFUBJ010000420.1 GCA_017460265.1 Atopobiaceae bacterium
GACCTTGCGGCGAGGGGCATCCCGGCCCGTCGCGCTGCAGAGGCGCTCAAATTCCCTCAGGTCAAGTCGGGGGTATGCAAGCTGGTACATGGTGGCCACGTTGGTGGTGCGCATGCCGGTGGGGTAGGCGATGGTGGCGCTCACGTAAGCAACGTGCTCGCGGAGCTGCGCCAGCGCGGTGCGGCTCAGCGCGGCCACGTCCTGCCCAAAGAGCTCGATGGTGCCCCTGTCCAGGAGCGTCGCGCCGAGAATGGCCTTCATGAGGGTGGTCTTGCCGGCGCCGTTGCGGCCGATCAGTCCAACCACCGACCCGCGCGGAACGTCGAGCGTGACGTCGCTCAGCGCAGTGACGTCGTCGTAGCTCTTGCGCGCGACACGTACGCACAGGTCGCAGGGACCAAGATCGAGGCCGGTGGAACCAGTGAGCACAGGGCTTACGGGGTTGGCGTTTGTGGTGGTCATAGACCCTCATCCTCCAGCTGCAGGTCGAGCATCTCGCGCAGCTCGTCTGCGGTGATGCCTGCCAGGCGTGCGTCGGCCACGGCCTTTGCGAGCGACTCCTCTACCATGCGCAGGCGGTCCTCGCGTAGGAGCTCGAGGTTCTCGCCGGCCACGAAGCACCCCTTTCCGGGGACGGTGTGGATGAGCCCCTGGTTCTCCAGCTCCTGGTAGGCACGCTTGGTGGTGATGGCGCTGATGCGCAGCTGCGTGGCGAGCGCGCGGATGGAGGGGAGCCGGTCTCCCTCGATGAGCTGCCCGCTCATCACCTGCTGGCGCACCTGCGTGACGATTTGCTCGTAGATGGGCTGTACAGACGCGTTTGATATGACGAGTTCCACGGGGATCCTTCCATGGCCGAACGATTCCGCAATGAGCGTCCTCACTGTTATAACTGTATATAGCGTATATATACGCACCTGTCAAGTAGATACACGCAGAGTCACTCAATTATGGAGCGCGCCAAGACGTCGAACGGAGGCAGCCGATTGTGGCACCATGGACGGCAATGGCTCCATAGGAAAGGCTGCACCATGGCATCAGACACCCACGACATCTCACGCGACCAGTTCATGCTCACCGGGAGCCTTGCCCGGCAAGGCTACGACTGGTGGTGGCACTCGTTCACCGCGCGCCATGCGCACACCGGCGAGGAGCGCGCGTTCTTCATCGAGTTCTTCACGTGCAACCCCGAGCTTGGTGGGTCGAAGCCGCTCTTTGGCCTGGCGCCAGACGGCTCACGCGACGGCCGCAAGCCCTCGTATCTCATGGTCAAGTGCGGCACGTGGGGCAAGGGCGCCAAGCAGCTGCACCGCTTCTTTGGCTGGGACGCGGTCGACGTGGGCAGGGGAGTGCCGTACTACGTGGCCGCCGACGACTGCATCGCCTGCGAGACCGACCTTGTGGGCCACGTGCGCGTGACACCGGAGGACGCCGCAGCGCATCCGGAATGGCTGAGCGATGCAGGCGAGATGGCCTTTGACCTACGGTTGAGCAAGCAGCTGGCCTTCAATGTGGGCTATGGGGCCAGTGAGCCCATCCGTGCCA
>JAFUBJ010000421.1 GCA_017460265.1 Atopobiaceae bacterium
GGACTTCGCCCGGGTGATTGACGAGCCTTTCCTTGTCGTCACGAGCGAGGGCCAGGACCTCTTCTACTACTACGCGGTTCAGGTCAAGTCGCTCCTTTCCGATTCGCCAGCGCGCCTCATCTGCGCCGTCCTCACCTTCATCTGGATGTTCGTCGTCATTGAGCGTTACTCGCTCAAGACCTACACCGTCGAGGAGTTTGAGAGCATCGTCCCTGCCGAAGAGCGAGAGGACGACGACCAAGAACCCGTGGTCGCCCCGCTTCCGCGTACGCAGCAGCGGGGCATCAGGGGCCTGATCACCACGATCTTGGACCCCGACCGATCGCTGGTGAACGTTCACGAAATGCGTCCAGGCGAACGGGCGCGCTTTGTATTGGGCTTTCTCATGTGCCTTCTGGTTATCGTCGTCTATGTCTACGAGACGGACAACTCTGCTGCGCTCTCCAATGACGGGAGGCAGCTGCTCAACTTCATCCTTGAGGGCAACTGGAAGCGCGGCCCCAACATCTTTGCCCTCTCCAGCATCCTCATCATGTGCAGCGGCGCCCTTCTGCTTGTCAGCGCATGTCGTTGGACCTTGAATATCCTCTCGAGCTTCCTGGAGAGCAAGGGCAAGACGATCTGCCGACTCCTCAACAACTTCGTGGGCTACCTGACCCTTGCGGTGGTCATCTACTTCTCGCTCAGCTACCTGGGCATTCCCGCAGGCACGGTCATCGGCTCGCTTGGCCTGAGCGGCCTGGCGTTGACCTTTGGCGCGCGCGAGATCATCGCCGACATCCTCTCGGGCATCTCCATCATCTTTGAGGGTGACTACCAGGTGGGAGACATCGTGGAGATCGACGGCTTCCGCGGCACGGTGAAGGAAATCTCCGTCCGCGCGACGCACATCCTCAACGCCGAGGGCAACTACAAGATCGTCCGCAACATGGACATCCGCAAGCTCACCAACATGTCCAAGCGGCATTCCCACTATGCGCTGAGCATCGTCGTTCCGTACAGCGAGTCGCTTACCGAGGTCGAGAAAAAGCTTGTAGCGGGGCTTTCGGGCATCGCGCCGCATCCCAAGGTGATTACCGGCCCCACCTACGTGGGCGTCACCTCCATTGCGCCTGACAAGATGACGCTGCTGATTGACGCGGAGTGCCTGGAGCGCGACATGAATGCCGTCACGCTCTACCTCAACCGGGAGATCCGCCTCATGCTGGAGCGCCAGGGCATCAACGCGAAGTAGCCACGTGGCGGTTTGGGAGCGGGCCGTTTCTCGCTGCATGCGGCGATTTGGCAGCGGGACGATGTGATGGATTGAGACCACGTCTATTCTCGCCGCCATTCATGCTGCGTTCACATGTCCCTGTTAAGCTACGACACGTTTGACGATTCGACCGAAAGGGAACACAAGATGAGCAACGAAGGCAAGCAGGTCAGCGTCCATTACGTGGGCACGCTTGACGACGGAACCAAGTTTGACTCCTCCCGCGACCGCAACCAGCCGCTGACCTTTGTCTGCATGGCGGGCCAGATGATCGCGGGCTTTGATGCGGCCGTGCGCGACATGGAGGTTGGCCAGGTTGTCAACGTGCACCTCGAGCCTTCCGAGGCCTACGGCGAGCGTCGCGACGACATGGTGCTGAGCGTTCCCATCACCAACATGCCCGGTGCGGAGAACGCCCAGGTGGGCATGCGCGTCGTGCTTGGCGGGCCCATGGGCCAGCCCATGCCTGCCGTCGTCTGCGCCAAGGACGACCAGACCATCACCTTCGACCTGAACCACGAGATGGCGGGCAAGGCGCTCAACTTCGAGATCGAGCTGCTTGAGGTGGCCGAGGCCGAAGAGCACCACTGCCGCCACGGCAAGGGCCGCGGACATGGCCACGGTCACGGTCGTGACGAAGGCTGTTGCCATGGCGAGGGCCGCGGCCACCACGAGGACGGCGAGTGCTGCCACGGCGAGGGCGAAGGCTGCTGCCACGAGGACTAACACTCCCCCACCACATGCGCACCAGCCAAGAGGAGGCGTACGGGCACGACCCGGCGCCTCTTTTCTAATCCGTCGCGTCGAGCACGTCGGCCAGCGTCTGGGTCATCACAGCCACGTCGATCGGCTTGGCGATATGGCCCTGCATTCCGACGCGCGCCGATGCCTCCTCGTCCTCCTTGAAGGCGTTTGCCGTCATAGCGACGATGGGTATCGTCGCCAGGCGCTTGTCGTCAAGCGACCGGATGGCCTTCGTCGCGGCGTAGCCATCCATCACCGGCCTCTGGTTGTCCAGGAGGATGGCGTCAAAATGCCCAACCCCGGAGTTCTTGACCGCATCCACCGCCACCTGGCCGTTCTCCGCCGTCTCGACCTCAAAGCCCATCCTCGTCAGGATCATCTGGGCAATCTCCATGTTGATGGGCTGGTCCTCAACGAGCAGCACGCGTTTGCCCGAGAAGTCCGTGCTGGCAACGTGCTCCTCCTTGCCCTTCTCGACGGCACGCACCTCAGACTCGGTGGCAAGCCGCATCTTGAGCCGCATGATCATCTCGGTGCCCGAGCCTGGTGAGGTCGCTACGTCGATGGTGCCACCCATGAGGTCGATGATGCTCTTGGTAATGGCGAGCCCCAAGCCCGTTCCCTCGACGCCGCTGACCGTCGAGGTGCGCTCGCGCTCGAACGCGGTGAACATCTTCTCGGCAAACTCCTTGGACATGCCGATGCCGCTGTCCTGAACGCGAATCTCGTACGTTTCGTAGCCCCCCTCGCCGCTTGCGATCTCCCACATGCCGACCGAGACCGTGCCATCTTCGGGCGTAAACTTATAGGCGTTGCTGATGACGTTGAGAAGGACGCGATTGAGGTTCTTGCCGTCGCACCACACGAAGGGGTTGTGGACTTGGGAGGTAAAGACCGAGAACGCGATGCCCTTTTGCCGCATCTGCTCCGAGAAGAGGTCACGTATGCCCTCAAAGAGCTTGATGAGGTCCGTGGGGACGTACTCGAGCTCGAGCTTGCCGCTCTCGATGCGGCTCATCTCGAGGATGTCGTTGATCAGGGCAAGCAAGTGACGGCTCGACGTGTCGATCTTTCCCAGATAGTCATGAACCTCCTGCGAGGCAGGCTCTTGCAGCGCGAGGTTGGTGTAGCCGATGATGGCGTTCATCGGCGTCCGGATGTCATGCGACATGTTGAAGAGAAACTGGCTCTTTGCCAGGCTGCCCTCCATGGCACGAATCCTTCCGCGCTCTGACTCGTCGTGCTTCAGGCGCAGCATGTTCTGCAGGTACAGCATGACGGCCAGGCCGACGAAGATGATGGTCAAGACGATGATTCCCTCGGGGAGCAGGTTTGCCCGTACTTCCTCGACGGTCTCGGTCGCCGCGATGCGCTTGCCGAGCCACATGAGCGCGGAGTACAGGAGCATGACGAAGAGCACCGTTCCCGAGGTTGAGATGCCCCGGTAGTCGGCGCTGGGGCTGTCCACCATGGTCCGCCAGTAGAACACAAATCCCATAAGGCACCAGAGGGAGAGCAGCAGGAACGCCTCCGCACCCATCGCCTCGAGGGCGGCAACGCGCGGCACAAGTTGCACCAGCCCCAGCACGACCGAGGTGACGGCGCCCACCATGCCCGTGACGCTCACCAAGGTGTTGCCGCGGGTTCTCGCCATCTTGTAGGCAGCGGCAGAGGTGTACCCAAAGCCCACGATGGCGCCAAAGGCGGTCAGATCCACGAACCAGTTAAGCGTGTTGCGTCCCAGAAGCGCCAAGAGGATCGAGATGACCATGATGAACAGGATGCTGTAGGTGGTGTCGGTGAAGCGCTGCGAGAGGATGTGGTCCTCCGCCATGGTAGCCAGCACGCGCATGCTGGCACGATACGCGCCGATGATGCCCGTGAGGATGGAGGCCAAGGCGCTGACGACGGCAACCGTAAGGCCAACTTTGCCCATGATGGCCTGCGCCGCATAGAACGCAGGCACGGACTCGACTCCCGAAAGGCCCTCAAGTGCCGATATGTACTCCTGCCACGACGCGTACCCCTCGGGAAGGGCGGCAATGCTGACGAGCATCATCGTGATGTAGGCAAGCGCGCCGAGGATGATGGTAAGCGGCGTCAGCCAGTTGCAGCGCTTGGTGTCAAAGGCAAAGTGCGCCGTGTCAAACGACACAACGTCAAACCCGACAAAGGCCCATGGTGACAGCACGACGATAGTGAAGATGCCCTGCGCCTTGCTCAGAGGCATGGTGCCGAACGTACCAAACGAGCCATTCGAAAACGCATGCGGAAGGCATGCGAACGAGATGATGGCCGTCCCTATGAGGAGCACTAGCGACAGTATGGTCAGCAGCCGCTGCAGGAACGGCTTGGCAAACACAAACAGCATGCCCACGCCGCCCAGGGCGATGGCTGACACCGCAACCTCGCCAAGGAAGATGTCGTTGCCCGCGATGGTGTAGTGAGCGCCAAAGTGCAGCACCCCGTGGAACATGGTTCTGATGACCACAAAGATGGCCGTGCCGTTCAGAAACACGATGGTCAGGTACGACAGGCACAGAAACCAGGTGCAAAGGAAGGCGTGGTCGCGACCAAAGGCATCCTTCGTGAACGAATAGACGCCGCCCGTCCTGGTGTTGTGCGTCATGAGGTACGAGAAGTTTGCCCCAATGACCAGCGTGATGGCCATGCCAATGATCAGGGCGATGGTCGTGCCCGCCGGACCCGCAATGGGCAGGAAGGTCGTCCCCGGCATGACGAACGCGCCCCA
>JAFUBJ010000422.1 GCA_017460265.1 Atopobiaceae bacterium
CCCGTGTACGAGGTTGCGGACGGCTCGGTCGACTTTGATGACGTGAGCTTTGCCTACCATCCCGAGTCTGGCCGCTTCGCCCTGCACGACGTGGACCTTCACATCAAGAGCGGCGAGGTCATTGGCGTCATCGGCGGCACCGGCTCCTCCAAGTCCACGCTCATCCAGCTCATCAGCCGTCTGTACGACGCCACGAAGGGCACCGTGCGCGTGGGTGGCCTTGACGTGCGAGACTACGACATGGACACCCTGCGCAACCAAGTGGCCGTCGTGCTCCAGAGAAACGTCCTGTTCTCGGGCACCATCAAGGAGAACCTGCGCTGGGGCAACGAGAACGCGACCGACGAGGAGCTCGTCGAGGCGTGCAAGCTCGCCCAGGCAGACGAGTTCATCCAGCAGTTCCCCGACGGCTACGACACCTACATCGAGCAGGGCGGGACCAACGTGTCTGGTGGCCAGAAGCAGCGCCTGTGCAGTGCCCGAGCCCTGCTCAAGAAGCCCAAGATCCTCATCCTTGACGACTCCACCAGCGCCGTCGACACCAAGACCGACAAGCTCATTCGCGCTGGCTTCAAGAGCTTCATTCCCGAGACCACCAAGATCATCATTGCCCAGCGCACGGGCTCGGTCGAGGACGCGGACCGCATCATCGTGATGGACGATGGCGGCATCTCGGCCGTGGGCACCCATGAGGAGCTGCTCAAGACCTCCGACATCTACCGTGAGGTCTACCTCACGCAGAACAAGGCGAGCCATGACGAGGCGCTTGCGGGCCAGGACGTCACCGATCCGGTCAGCGGCGTGGGCATGCCTGTTGAGGACCGCGCTGCCAACGTGGACGAGAGCGACATCGCCGCGGCACGCGAACAGGTGACGGTCGTTCCTGCCGAGCACACGCGCAAGCATGAGGTCGAGTACCGCTCAAAGAGCGCCAGCTCGCAGATGGCAGGCACCGCCTTGCGAGGCGAATCCATGGAAGGAGGCGATCTGATTGGCTAAGCATACCGTGAGCTCCGCCGCTCCCAAGAGCGCTGTCGACACCGTCCTGTCCGATCCCGCCCGCCTGAAGGACGCTCCGGCTCTTGGTGACACTCAGAACAACCAGGGCGTTCCCGGCAAGGGAAGTCGTGGCCGTCGCGCCACCAGCCCCATGACCGTGCTCAAGGGCACGCTCAAGCTCGTCTTCTCGTTCTATCCGGTTCAGCTGACGGCCATGTTTGCCTGCGTGGTCGTTGGAGCAGCGCTCTCAACGCTGCCGAGCGTATTCCTGCAGAAGTCCATCGACGTGATCTCGCGCTACTGGCAGAGCGGCGACTGGGCTGCCGCCCAGCCCGAAATCCAGAAGATCGTGCTGTCGCTCATTGGCGTGTACGCGATCGTCCTCACCGCGCAGATTCTCCAGAACCAGCTGGGGGCCTTCCTCACGCAGGGCACCCTCATGAAGATGCGCAACAAGATGTTCGACCACATGGAGGACCTGCCCATCCGCTTCTTCGATCAGAACAAGCGTGGCGACGTCATGAGCTATTACACCAACGACGTCGATGCCCTGCGCCAGCTCATTGGCGTGGCGCTGCCCAACGTGCTCAACATGGTCATCGCCATGGTGTCGGTCACGGCCATCATGCTGTGGTATTCCATACCCATGACGCTGGTCGTGCTGGTCATGGTCGCCTTCATGGGCTGGTTCACCAAGTTCATGGGCGGAAGGTCGTCTCGCTACTTCCTGGCGCAGCAGCATGCCATCGGTCGCGCCGAGGGCTTTGCCGAGGAGGCCATGACCGGCGAGAAGGTCATCAAGGTCTTCACGCACGAGCGTCAGATGCAGGAGCAGTTAGACGAGGTCCACGACGAGCTCTTCGAGGCGGCCAAGCAGGCAAACATCTACTCCAACATCCTGGGGCCCATCCTCATGAACCTGGGCAACCTTGCCTACGTGGTCGTGGCGCTTGCCGGCGGCTTCTTCCTCACGGTGGGCATTCCCAACCCGTGCCTCTCGGGCATGGCCCTCACCATCGACATCGTCATTCCGTTCCTCAACCTCACCAAGCGCTTCGCGGGCTCCATCGGCCAGGTCTCCCACCAGATCAACTTCATCGTCATGGGCCTCGCCGGTGCCGA
>JAFUBJ010000423.1 GCA_017460265.1 Atopobiaceae bacterium
GTAAATAGGGCCGTTGTTCAAGTGGCCTCGTTCTCGATCGTGGGCCGTGTCGGCCTCGTTCCCTGGCATTTGCCCGATCAGGCGCGCGCCTCGCTCGATCGGGGTACCCGGCCAGTACGTGGTCCTTTTCAAATTACCTACGGTAAGCGCCCCGAGCAGAAAATCTAATAAAAGGCTAACTAAAGTGTTGACAATGAAATCGTTAGCAACGATAATGGAACCATCGAAAGGAGCAGCCATGACCATCCGAGAGATCCTGAGGAACGCCATCGACGAGTCGGCCACCTGGTCGCAGAACCGCCTCGCCGTCGCCATAGGCCTGAGCGGCCCCGCCATGTCGAACCGTCTGAAGGCCGACGGTCGCGACGTCAAGGTCGGCTTCGTCGTGGCGGTGCTCGACCGCCTCGGGTACGACCTGGTCGTGGTAAAGAAGAATTCGAGACTGCCTAACGGCTCCTTCGTCGTGACCGCCGAGGAGGAGTAGCCATGCTGTACGGGTACGTGAGGGTCTCCACCGTCGAGCAGAGCGAGGAGCGCCAGGTGCGCTCGATGCTCGCCGAGGGCGTCGAGCCTGGGAACGTCTACGTCGACAAGGCGAGCGGCAAGGACATGGACCGCCCCGGCTGGGCCGCGCTCATGGGGGCCGTCGCGCCAGGCGACGTGGTCGTGCTCGATAGCCTCGACCGCCTCGGGCGCTCCTACGACGACGTGACCGTGGAGTGGCGCAGGCTGACCCGCGAGGTCGGCGTGCAGCTCCGCGTGCTCGACCTCCCGTTCTTCGACAGCGAGGGCTTCGCGGCCATGGGCGACGTGGGAAGGTGCGTGGAGGACATGCTTCTGTCCCTGCTCGCCTACGTGGCCGAGACCGAGCGCAAGAAGATGCTCAGGCGGCAGGCCGAGGGCATCGCCGTTGCGAAGGAGCGCGGGGCGTACAGGGGCCGCTCGAAGGCCGAGTTCGACGTCGACGTGATAGCCGAGGCCAACGCCCTGCTGGCCGGTGGCGGCACGAGGGCGGACGTGGCGCGCCTGCTGGGCGTGCACCGCAACACCGTCTCCAACATGATCCGCGACGGGAGGCTGGTCGCATGAGGCGCGCGCACGTCGACGCGAGCGAGCCGATGTTCGGCGGCTCGCGCCTGCCCCTGACCAACCCGTGGTTCGTCAACCTCGCCAAGACGCCGCGCATGTGCCCCGAGTGCCACGCGACCACCGTGTGGGAGGGCACGCTCAACCCGGACGCGGCCTACGAGCGCTGCCCCGCGTGCGGGTGGTTCCAGACGCACCTCGCGCCGCCGGGGTTCGAGGGCAGCAGGTGCGCCCCCGTGGGAGGCGCGCCGAGGGGCGAGGTGGTACAGTTCAGGCCGAGGACGTAGCGCGGGAGGGCGCTTCGCCGGGCGACGGAGGGGTTCCGCCACGTGACGTGGCAGGACCCCTTCTCTCGTTTGGAGGCACCCTATGGATTACCAGCTCGCGCTGGACGCCGTGCTGGCGTCGGCTATGGAGGCGGACGGCCCGGAGCCGTTCGAGGACGCGATTCCCCTCCTGGGGGCCTTGCTGGGCGAGCACCCCGTCGAGGAGATGGCCTACGCGCGCTTCCTGCGCGAGGTCGCGACGGCCCGCGTGGCCGCGCTCGTCGGGACGGACCCGTCAGGAGCGGGCCGCATCGTGCTCGCCGTCGAGGAGATGCTGCGCGTCAACGCGCGCGACGACTTCGACAGCTACATGCTCTACATGGAGTGGGGCCGCGAGCCTGAGAAGCGGTTCTACCAGCCGAGGCGGCACGTGCTGCTGCCGCTCGTGGGTGACCTACAGGACCTCGCGGACGGCAGGCTCGACTTCCTCTCCATCTCCCTGCCGCCGCGCGTGGGCAAGTCGACCATGTGCATCTTCTTCCTGACGTGGGTCATGGGGCGCCACCCGAGGCGCGCCAACGTCATGAGCGGCCACTCCGACAAGCTCACCAAGGGCTTCCACCGGGAGGCCCTCGGCATCATCACCGACGACAACACCTACCGCTTCGCGCGCGTCTTCCCCGGCTCGCCGCTCGTGGGGTCGTCGTTCGCGGACGAGACGATCCAGTTGCGCGGCAGCAGCGAGCGCTTCCCGACGCTCACCTGCCGCTCGGTCGACGGCACGCTCACCGGCGCGGTCGAGGTGGGGCGCGACGCCCTGCTCTACTGCGACGACCTCGTGTCGGACCGCGAGGAGGCCCTGTCGGCGGACCGCATGGACAAGCTCTACAGCGCCTACCTGAACCAGCTGAAGGACCGCAAGCTCGACGGGGCGAGGGAGCTGCACGTGGGCACGCGCTGGGTGCCCAACGACGTCATCGGGCGCATCGAGGAGCAGTACGAGGGCGACCCGCGCTACCGCTTCGTGACGCTGCCCGCGCTCGGCGAGGACGGCGAGACCAACTTCACCTACGACTACGGCCTCGGGTTCTCGACGCGCTACTACGAGGACATGCGCGCCTCGCTCGTGGAGAACGGCGAGGGCGACAGCTGGGATGCCAAGTACATGGGGAAGCCCGTCTGGATAGGTGGCCTCATGTTCGCGCGCGACGAGCTGAGGCTCTACGACGGTCGCCTGCCGAGGGGCGACGACGGCCAGCCGCTCGAACCGGACGGCGTGATCGCCGTGTGCGATACCAAGGACCGTGGTGCCGACTACGCGTGCCTGCCGGTGGCCTACGTCTACGGGCGCGACTACTACGTGCACGACGTGGTCTGCGACAACTCGCTCCCCGAGGTGGTCGAGCCGCGCATCGTCGCCGCTCTCGTGCGCAACGACGTGGGCGTGGCCCGCTTCGAGAGCAACAGCGCGGGTGGCCGCGTCGCCGACGACATCGCCGAGGAGTGCGGCAGGCAGGGGCACTCCATCGCCATATCCAAGAAGTTCTCGACCGAGAACAAGGAGACGCGCATCATCACCGACTCGATGTGGATCAAGGAGCACTGCCTGTTCCGCTCTGACGACCCGTCGGCAGACTACAAGCGCTTCATGTCGATGCTCACCCACTACACGACCGAGGGCAAGAACAAGCACGACGACGCCCCCGACGCCATGTCGATGCTCAAGCGCTACGCCACCTCCCTCACCCGCGCCCGCGTCGAGGCGGTGCGTCGAATAGCCTGACGACTCCCGAACACTCCCGACGAGTCCGGGCCACTGGCGACGACTCGGGAACGCCTCTGGGCGGCTCGGGCGCCGCGTGCCAACCTCTGCCTCGGCGGAACCTCTCCGCCGTCGGCGTCGCGCCCCCTCCCACGGGTCTTCCCATTCCCGTGGGCGCGCCTCTCCCGCGAGCGGGGGCCGACGTGCCGACACCTTCTGACCTTGGAGGCCACCCGTGCCAGACGCCGAGCAGACAGATGCCATCACCGTCAGCGTTCCCGACGAGGCCGTGCCGCGCATGGCGCGATACATGGGCCGCTACGAGGTGCTGACGAGCGAGGAGACGGTCGACGCGTCGAACGTGGTCGCGGTCATCCAGCACGCCAAGATGGCGTTCGGGACGAACCGCGAGCAGGCCCGCTACCTCTGGAACTACTATCGCGGCAACCAGCCGATCATCTGGGAGAAGGTCAAAGACGTCCGCCCGGAGATCGACAACCGCATCGTGGAGAACCACGCCAAGGAGATAGTCGACTTCAAGGTCGGCTACCAGCTCGCCGAGCCGCTGCAATACGTCCTGCGCCACCACGACGGCTCGAAGGGTCCGCTCGCGGACGAGTCCGACGAGACGGACGAGGCGAGGGACGCGCACCTCGCGGACATCAACGAGCTGAACACCCTCATGTTCGCCGACAACAAGGAGTCGGACGACCGCGAGCTGTTCGAGTGGCTCTGCATCTGCGGCATCGGCTTCCGCATCTGCGAGGCGAGCGACGGCAGCGACGCCCCCTTCGAGCAGCACACCCTCAGCCCCCTTGAGACCTTCGTCGTCCGCGAGTCGTCGTACCGCCGACGCCCCGTGCTGGGCGTGTGGGTGGGCAAGCTCGCCGACGGCACCGAGGTCTACAACGCCTGGACCGACAAGAGGCTCTACACCGTGGTCGGCGACCAGGTCACGTCCGAGGAGGCGCACACCTACGGCAGGGTCCCCATCGTCGAGTACCAGCTCAACAAGGCCCGAATGGGCGCGTTCGAGCCAGCGCTCCCGCTGCTCGACGCCATGAACGCCATCACCTCGGGTCGTCTCGACGGCATGGAGCAGACCGTGCAGTCGCTCATGAAGTTCATCAACTGCGACATCGACGAGACGACTTTCTCGAACATGCTCAAGCTCGGTGCAGTCAAGGTCACCTCCCAGGAGGGGACCAAGGGCGACGTCGACTTCATCAAGAACGACCTCGACCAGAGCCAGACGCAGGTGACCAAGGACGACGTCTACCGGGCGGTCGTCAACATCTGCGGCATGCCCAACCGCAACGGCACGAGTGGCAGCAGCTCAGACACGGGCGCGGCAGTCCTGCTGCGCGACGGTTGGAGCCTTGCCGAGAGCCACGCGAAGGGCTACGAGCTTGAGTTCAAGAAGGCGGAGCGCGAGTTCCTGCGCGTCGTGCTCTCGATCTGCGAGCAGTCGAGCGAGGTGTCGGTCGATCTGCGCATCCGCGACATCGAGCTGGCCTTCAACAGGCGCAACTACGAGAACCTGCTCGTCAAGGTGCAGGCGCTCACGGGAATGCTCCCGGAGGGCTTCGAGATCCACCCCGAGGTGGCGTTCCGCCACAGCGGCCTCTTCAGCGACCCCGAGTCGGCCTACCTGGAATCCCGCCAGTGGACCGAGGAGCGCGCGGAGGAGCGCGAGCAGAAGGCCCTCGACCTCGCCGTCCGGCAGGGCGCGCAGGAGGGTCCGACCGATCCCGGCCCGCAGGCCGGGTCCCCGCAGAGGGGCGACGACGGGGCACCGGCCCCGAGCGCATAGCGGCCACAGCGTGAGAGTGGCACAGGTATCCGTGCGGTGCCCGCCGCGTGAACAATGGGCGTATACGGAGAGGACATGACATGAAGCGAGACGACGTCCGAAAGATCTTCCCAGACGCGACTGACGAGCAGGTCGACTCCATCCTCAACGGGATGCGTGACGAGCTGAACCCGCTCAAGACGAGCGTGAGGGACCTGACTGCCCAGCTTGAGGGCGCCAATGGCTCCCTCGCCAGCTCGCAGGCGAGCGAGGCGACGCTGAGGGCGCAGCTCGACGAGCTGAACAAGCAGCTTGAGGCCCACATGAGCGACGAGGAGCGTCTCGCCGCCCGCGAGAAGGCCGCAGCGGAGCGCGAGCGCGAGTTCCTCATGCGCTCGGCCGAGCTTGACGCGAAGGCCATCTTCGTGCAGGCGGGCTTCTCGGAGGATGACATGGGCGCGCTCCTGCCCCTCGTGGTCGGCACCGACTCGGAGGCCACCAAGAAGGCCGCACAGGCCCTCGTGGACCTCGACTCGGCGCGCCGCAAGGCGGCTGAGGACGCCGCCAAGGACGCCCTGCTCAAGGGCAACCCCAAGGGCAAGGGCGGCACGGGCGGAGGCTCGCCGATGAAGATGTCCGAGTACCTCGCGCTCCCATACGAGGAGCAGCTCCGCATGAAGCAGGAGAACCCAAACATCCTCAAGGAACTGACGTAAGGAGGCAGAGATGCCCGGAACCATCACGCTCGGCGACTACACCATCCCCTTCGACGAGGAGATCTTCGCCGCGCACCTCAACAACCAGCCAGA
>JAFUBJ010000424.1 GCA_017460265.1 Atopobiaceae bacterium
ACAAAAGGGGCTACCCCCAACGTCCAGACCGCACGCCCCCAAACCGCACCGATACAGGAAGGGCATCCATGGAACTGCGGACGCTTCGCTACTTCTTGGCCGTAGCCTACGAGGGAAACATCTCGCGCGCAGCAGAGTCGCTCTACATCGCCCAGCCGTCGCTCTCTCGACAGATACAGTCGCTGGAGAAGGAGCTGGGCTGCCAGCTGTTCATTCGCAGGAGCCACCGCGTGGAGCTCACGCCCGAAGGCCTCGAGCTGCGCAGCCGCGCCACCGAGATTCTGGAGATGGTCGACCGCGTGGAGTCAGACTTTGCCGAGAAGGGCAACGAAGCCGTGGTAGGCGACGTACACATCGTGGCCGCAGAGACAGCCGGCATGCGAACCGTTGCGCGGGTAATCACCTCGGTCCGCCTAGCTCATCCGCAGATCCAGTTCCACCTGCACACCGGCGACGACCTGCAGGCATCGGACATGATCGACAAGGGCCTCGCGGACTTTGCCGTCATCTGCCAGCCCGCCAACCTCGTCAACTACTACACGCGCGAGCTGCCGGAGCGCGACGTATGGGGCGTGCTCATGCGTGTGGACGACCCACTGGCAAGCGAGCCCGGCATCACGGCAGCCCAACTGGCCAAGCGCTCAGCCTATTTCAGCCGCCAGCAAGTGAGCCTCAGTCATGAGACAAGCCCCTTCCGTAACTGGATGGGGCACTACCGGGGACGCGCCAAGCAGGCTGGCACGCTTGACCTGGTGCGCAACGCCGGCGCCATGGTTGCGGCAGGCGACGCACTTGCCGTCACGTTCCAAGGAATCGGTGGCTACGACGGCGACGATGTCACCTTCCGCCCCTTCGAGCCGCGCCTAGAGACTGGCTCGGTCTTTGCCTGGAAGCGCCACCGCACCTTCAGCGAGGCCAGCCGTGTGTTCCTCGACGCGATGCGCGCGCAGCTGGAGGGATAAGCGCCTGTGGACGAGCGGCTCATAGACTTCGTGACATATGTGCGGACACATCCTGGCGTCACCTCGTCTGCAGTAGCCGCACGCTTTGGCGTTGGCGTACACACGGTGCGCAACTGGCTGCGAGACGCAAATGAAGCATTGACAGACGCGCAAACATAACCTCCAACAAGGGCGCCTATACGCTCAGCATCAAGAACCAGACGCGCTTTGATCGGCTCATCTCCACGGGCAACTCCATATGGAGCCGCACGCCGTCCACCTGTGACCGAGAACGGCTATGGCCGTCCCGACACGCTAGAGGCCGACGGCGCTGTGCACGACCAGTATCGCATCGAGCACCTGCGCGAGACCATTCGCCAGATTGAGCTGGGCATCGAGGAGGGCGCCAACCTGTTTGGCTATTGCCCGTGGAGCGCAATTGACCTGGTCAGCACTCGCGAGGGCATCACCAAGCGCTACGGCTTTGTATATGTGGACCGCGACGAGGATGACGAAAAGGCCGCGACCTCTGAGATGAAGCGCTAACGTAAGGACAGCTTCTCCTGGTATCAGGGCTTCATCGCCACCAACGGAGCTGACCTCGAAGGCTAATCTTAACAAGTGCGGCTAGGGGGCTACCCCCAAACCGCACGGCTCGCTATCTACTTTTCCAGATACACGTCGTTCTTCGCGAACGCCGAGCGCAGCCCCATGTTCTCGTTCCAGTTTTGGGCAAAGCACTCGCCGTACACGCAGTTGAGCGCAAAGCGAATGCACGACTGCGAGTAGTAGGTGGCCACGCTACCGCGCGTGGTCTCACCCTCGGGCAACAGAAGCAGGCACTCAAGCCCGGCAATGCGCTTCGCCGCGGCGGCATTGGACGTGATGAGGATGGTTTTGCACCCCTTGCTGCGCAAAAGC
>JAFUBJ010000425.1 GCA_017460265.1 Atopobiaceae bacterium
CATGACAAGCAAGAGGGGATACCCCACATGAAGTCTGGCAAGAACAACAGACGCACCGGCTTGAAGGCCATGGCTCTCTCTGTGGCATGCGCATTGGCACTTACGGGATGCTCCGGCCTCACCAACAACTTGCCCTTCGAGTTTCCCGATCTTTCGGGGCTTCCCAATCCCTTTGCCGCCCTTGGCACAGGCACGTCAGTCGAGGAAGCCCGTGTGGCAAAGGCCGGGGAACATACCTCGCAGCTCAGTTCCACCGACCTCGTGGAGGCCGGCAAGCTCACGGTGGGAATCAACACTACCTCGGCATCGGCTCCCTTTGCCATCGAGAGCTCCGCAGGCACCCTCTACGGCATAGACATCGACGTTGCCTCCGCCCTTGCCGACGAGCTGGGCCTGACCGTTCGCTTTGTTGAGGTTGGGGGCATCGACAGCGCCCTTTCCGAGGGCACGTGCGACCTTGTGATGGACGTCTCTTCCGGCTCGTCCACCACGGCCACCATCGTGGGCAGCTACTACGAGTCGTGCCCTGCCTTCTTTGCGATGGGAGACACGCGCGTTGTCACGACTGACGAGCTGAACGGCAAGAAGGTGGCCGTCCAGGAAGGCTCTGTGTCCCAGGGCATCTTGGGCAGGTCCAACCTGTCCATGGAGCAGAGCACCTTCATCAACCTCAACGACGCCTTCGAGGCCCTGCACTCTGGTGAGGTGGACTTTGTCCTGTGCGATGCCTACCCGGGCGCCTACCTCGCAGCCGCCTACGAGGGCGCGAGCTTTGTGGGGGCCATTTCCACCCCAACGTCATACGGCATGGCCGTCTCCACCGACAAGGCCGAGCTTCAGGCCGCCGTGCAGCAGTCCTTCGACACCATTTCGGGCAACGGCGTCATGGACGTCATTCGCTCCGTGTGGGTCGGCGGAATGCCTGCCATCTCTCCCGACCAGGTCATCCAAGGCATCCAGATCGAGGGTGGCACCTCCACGGCAGACTCGGCGGAGCAGGACGGAACGACGGCGGGCGCCAACGCGGTCGTGCTCTTCTAGCCGCTCATCAGTTCTGGGCGTAACTGCCGTCTACGGGTAGCACTTTCCTTCTGCCGAAGGAGTTTTGTGTTTACGCGATTGCGGACGAGCCGAGGGGGTATCAAATAGTTAAGGCAGGCACTCGAGTGGCCTGCAGTCGTATCCACTTCTAGTGAGGAGGCAAGGATGGCCGACATCAAGATTTCGGGACGCAAGATCAGCGTGACCGACGAGATGCGCAATCGCGTGGAAGACAAGATCGGTGGCGCCCTCAAGGTGTTTGACATCCATCCCATGTCAGCGGATGTGGTATTGAGGGTGGACAAGAACCCCTCCAATCCTGAGCGCAAGACATGCGAGGTCACGGTGTACGTGCGCGACCGCATTGTCCGCGTTACGTCTTCTTCAGATGATATCGATGCGGCCATTGACGAGGCAGCAAGCAAGGTCAGCCGCCAGATCCGCAAGTACAAGACCAAGGTCCTTGACCGTCGCACTCGCGCTCCGCGCCCCGTCGTCGAGATGTCCGTCTCTGACCTTGCCGACCTCATCGAAGAGGTCCCTGCTGACGAGCAGCTTGTTCGCGAGAAGTACGTGAAGCTAACCCCCATGACCGAGGAGGAGGCGCTCGTTCAGACCGACCTTCTGGGCCATGGCTTCTATGTGTTTGAGAACGCAACCACGGGCCTGATCAACGTCATCTATCGTCGTCGCAACGGCGGCTATGGCATCATCAAGCCCCAGATCGAGAGCGAGGACGGCATTGCCTAGCGATACGTTCGCAACAGCCGACCAGTTCGTGTCCGCCGAGAGTGACCTCTCGGCGGACACGCCCGTAATGTCGGCAGAAGATGTTGCACTTGGTTCGAGCGAGTTTCACCAGCCGAGGTCCTGCAGAATCATCGTCGATTCGAGCGCAGACATCTCTCCCGAGGTGCTCAAGCGCCTTGACCTCGAGCTGATTCCGCTTACCTATGTCACGCCTGAGGGCGAGGTCACCGACGACCAATGGGCGACCCAGACACCCCATGAGTTCTACGAGGTCTTCCGCAAGGATCCCAAGCTTCATTACACGACCTGCGCCATCACGCCCGGGCGTTACCTCGAGGTCTTCGAGGAAGCCGCAAAGAAGGGTGACCCAACCATCTACGTGAGCCTTTCCGGTGGTCTCTCCTCGTCCATCCACAACGCCGAGCAGGCCGCAGGGATGCTGCGCGAGCAGTATCCCGACTTCGAGCTCTACGTGCTCGACCCCTGCTGCGACTCGGCGGCTGTCGAGCTGCTTGTCATCGAGATGGCGCGTCAGGCCTCGAAGGGCCTCACCGCACGCGAGGTGTACGAGTGGGCTTGCGAGTCGCGCTACTTTGTGCACGGCTTCTTCACGCTGGAAAGCCTTGACGCCTTGGCTGCCGGCGGGCGCATCCCTCCTGCGGCGGCCCAGGTGGGAGGCAAGCTCGACATCAAGCCCGAGCTCTCCTACGACACCAACGGCGCGCTCACGCTCTGTGGCGTGTGCCGCGGCCGCAAGAAGGCGCTCCGCTCGATCATCGAGCACTTCCGCGAGAGCTATTCGCAGGACACCTCGCTTCCCCTCGCCATTGTCTCGGCAGATGCCGAGAAAGACGCCGCATGGCTCGACGCGCAGGTGCGCAAGGTGCCGGGGTGTGAGCACGTTGCCATCATCCACAGCACCGTGGGGCCCATCCTTGGCAGCCACGTGGGACCTGGCATGGTTGCCCTCGTCTTCTGGGGCTGCGACCGACGCGAAAAGCTCTCGCTTACCGACCGCATTGCGCGCAAGGTCCGCGGAGACAGGGCGTAAGGCCTTGGAAACGATCATGACGGACGGGAGGAGGGGAATACCTTCCTCCCTTCCGCGTCTAAAATGTCGGGAGGTTTGAGGGCCCATGGCTCAGACAAAGGTCAAGCGCGTGGCGCTCGTGGGGACAGGCATCATGGGTGCCGCGATTGGCGGGCACATCCTTGACGCGGGCTATGCCCTGGTGGTGCACAACCGCACGAAGGAAAAGGCTCAGGAGCTGATCTCACGTGGGGCGGCATGGGCCGACACGCCTGCCGAGGCGGCGACGGAAGCCGACGTGGTCCTTACGATGGTGGGCTATCCGGCCGACGTGGAGGACGTCTACCTTGGGTCCAAGGGCATTCTTGCCGCAGCGCGCAAAGGCGCCTACCTGATTGACTTGACAACGAGCTCCCCGCAGCTCGCACGCGAGCTGCATGATGCCGCCGAGGTCATGGACCTGCATGCGTTTGACTGCCCGGTTACGGGAGGGGAGGAGGGCGCGCGTGCCGGCACGCTCACCCTCATAGCGGGAGCTGACGAGCGCTATGTGAAGCCGGTGCTTCCCGTGCTCGAGTCCTTCTCGAGCAAGATCTTCTACTTTGGCCATGCGGGCGCCGGGCAGTCCGCAAAGCTGTGCAACCAGGTCTCGCTTGCCTCATGCATGGTGGGCTGGGCCGATGCGCTCGCCCTTGCGCGTCAAAGCGGCATTGACGAGGACCTGATGCTCGACATGGTGTCGGGAGGCATGGGCGGGTCGGTCGCGCTCACGCGCCTGGCTCCACGTGCCGCCGCAGGCGACTTCAAGCCTGGCTTTCTAGTGGAGCACCTGCGCAAGGACCTCGGTTTGGCCCTTGCCGAGGCGGAAGACCTCGAGGTGACGCTTCCCGGGGCAGAGACCAGCTTCATGCTGTACGACACGCTTTGCCAGGTGGGCGGGTCGCGCATGGGCACCCAGGCGCTCGAGCTGCTCTATGAGGACGAGGGCACGAGCTCTGCCGCCGGCCTTGACTGGTCCGCCCTGCCGTCCGTTGCGGACGACGGCCACCACCACCATCATCACCATTGATAGGCTCTCCCCTGCGAGGCCTGGCCACGCGCGGGAGACACCAGAGAGAAACGTAGCATTGCATGAACGAAACCACACAAAGCTCGATAGCGGTTCTCATTGACTACGAGAACCTTGCCCTGGGGACGGGGCGCCGCAAGCGCAACGGTCACCAGGAGGTTGGGCCCATGCCCGACATGAAGTGCATCCTCGAGAGACTCGTGGACAAGGGCAGGATCGTCTCGAAGCGCGCCTACTGCGACTGGCAGCGCTTCTCTGATGCCGTTACGCCCCTGCACGAGCTGGGCATCGAGCTGATAGAGATCCCTGACCGGGCATTTACGGGAAAGAACTCGGCAGACATACGCCTGGCGGTCGACGCGGTCGAGATCTGCCTCACGCGAGAGCACATCGACACCTTTGCCATCCTGTCGGGAGACTCCGACTTCTCGCCGCTCGTGTCAAAGCTCAAGGAGTTTGGCAAGGTGGTCATCGGCGTCGGCATGAAGGAGGCGACGAGCTCGCTTCTGGCCGAAAACTGCGACGAGTTCCTGTTTTACGAGGACATCGTTGCCTCCAGCGGGGTCCCCAGCTTCGAAGGCGTCGTTCCCAAAGAGAAGCACCCCTGCTACCAGCTGCTCTTTGAGTCGATTGTCGCGGCGCAGCGCGACGACGACGGTCCGGTGCTGGCGGCGAGGCGTAAAGACACCATGAAGCGCAAGCGTCCGCAGTTTTCGGAGACCTCCTATGGCTACCGTTCGTTCACGGCGCTTCTGCGCGAGGCTGCTAAGCTTGGATTGATTGACATTCATAAGGATGCGCGCAGCGGCACGGCTATGGTGGATGGCTTTCACGAGTAAAATAGAAGGGTTGAGCCACGTCCTGCGTGGCTGTTGATAGATCGGAAGAGGTTCTCATGGCACAAGACAACGTTGCACCCCAGTCCAACGAGACATCCGAAGCCCAGGCGTCCGCGCCCATGACAGAGGCTGAAATCAAGCAGCTCGTCGAGCTGATGGCAGGAGCAAACCGTCGCAAGCGGCAGGAGGCTTCCCATGCCCTCGCGCTTGCTGCGCAAGAGGACGCGGAGGCGCTCGTTCCCTATGTGGACGAGCTCATCGACGCGCTCTATCGTCCCGAGGCGCAGACGCGCTGGGAAGTGCTGACGGCGCTTTCCAAGCTTGCCCCCGCACACCCGGAAATGGTGGACGAGGCCTATGACGGTGCCGAGGCGTCCCTGTTTGACGAGGACTCCGCCATCGTGCGCCTGGCCGCCTTCCGCTTCCTCATCCAGTTGGGCGCATGCTCGCCGGATCGTTCCGACAGGGTCTGGGGCATCGTTGACGAGGCAATCCAGTGCTATCACGGCGACCCAGAGTATCGCGACATGCTGTTTGCCCTGTCGGACTTTGCCCGTGGCAACATCTCGGAAGCGACGCGCGACGCCCTTATCGCGCGCGTCGGCTTCGATGCGGAAAACGGCCGTGGATACGTGCGGATCATCTCTAACGAGATCGTTTCAGTGGCAAAGGGGGCTTAGGGATGCCCCGCTATCGTGACCAGGGAGCAAAGAGGGGCGGCATTGGCCTGCCGCTGGTCATTGCGCTCATGGTCTTTTCCCTTCTTTTGGGCTGCGCGGTCGACCACTTTCTGCTTGGTGGCGCCTCGGGAGACCTTCTTGGCTCGCTTTCGGGCTCAGGGGTGTCCCTCTCCGAGTCCGACCTTGACAACGTCGTTGCCACCTATGTCCTTGATGGCGAGCGCTATGAGCTGACCTATCGCGATGCCATCATGGAGAACGGCTCGCTGGATGCCGCCAAGAAGTCTGACGGATCGTATCGCGTGCCCTCGGCAGAGAGCGTGCTTGCCGTTGCACGCAGCCGGGTCATCACGGCTGAGGCAGAGCGCCTGGGCATCACGGTTACCGACGAG
This sequence comes from Atopobiaceae bacterium, assembly GCA_017460265.1. GTDB lineage: Bacteria > Actinomycetota > Coriobacteriia > Coriobacteriales > Atopobiaceae > UBA1367. The sequence continues at coordinate 5,802 of JAFUBJ010000425.1, forward strand.
GACGTGAACGCCTATGCCGAGGCGACCTTTGGGACGACCGACCTTTCGACGATTGCCACCGCCTATGGCATGGAGCAGGATGCGGCGGGCGTGCTGCTGCGCGAGGCTGCGCTCATGTCTGCCCTGCGCGACAACGCGCTGTCCGAAGGGGCGGGGGAGGAGCCTGTGCCCCCGGCAGAGCCCGAGCTGGGCGAGGAAGTTACCATGACGCCCGAGTACGCGGCGTATGTCATAGAGCTTGCCGGCGACGAGTGGGATGCCGAGGCCGGAACGTGGGCGTCTTCTGACGGTCCCTTCGCGTCTTCGCTCGTGGACTATGAGATAACCCCCGATGGGGCGTCCTACGAGGCTGCGCAACAAGCCTATTACACCGCTTACCAGCAGCATGTTGCACGGCAGGCGGACTATTCCGCCCAGTGGACGGACTACGTGAACGGACTGCTTGGGAAGGCGTCCATCACCATCTCGTCACTGGCCATGTAGGCGACGGCCTCTCGCTTCCTCGGCGGAGCGCGTAAAGGATCTCCATGGGGTTCGACATTGGCAATATCGGCGTCAACTATGGCGTGACCGCGCTTGTCGCGGTGATGGTCTTTCTCATGCCGTGGGTCGACCGCAGGGTTGCCCGCAGGTATGGGCTCAACTTGCAGGGCGGGCTGAGCGACAACCCCCGTGCCGACGAGCTCATGCGCCTGCGCTCGTTTGTGCTCGTCGGCGTCTTCATCGTCTATCTGGCGGCCGTCGCCTACCTCGTGTTCTTCTCCAGAAGCGCCGCAGAGGACTACCGGATCCATGCAAAACCCTTTGCGAGCCTGAGGGGCTCGGTCCAGATGGACTATGGCATCCTCGACCTCCTGCGCTCGCTGTTTGTCGAGGGCGTCCCCGAGACGATCAAGCACATCCACGTGATCAGCCCCTACGACCTTGCGCAGGTCTACCTCAACGTGATGCTCTTCGTCCCCATGGGATACCTGCTTCCGTATGTCTTTCGGTGGTTTCGCGACAAGGTCCAGATAAGGCCGACCGTTGCGTGCATGCTCATCTCGTTTCTGATCGAGAACGTCCAGCTCGTCACCAGGCGTGGCTTCTATGACGTGGACGACCTCTTGGCCAACACCTTTGGCGGCTACGTGGGACAGGTGCTCTACATTGCGGTGGCCTATGTGGTCACCCATCCCCATTGGCGGCGAGAGTACCGGGCCTATCTGCGCTGGCTCAAGATGGCCCACGAGCGGACGCTCTATCCCTTCGTCCGCAGGGTCGCGCTGCCCAGAACGACCATCCTTGCCACGCATGAGGAGCATATCTGGGACTTCTACGTGACCAAGCTTGGTTTCCGCCTGCTCAAGCAGACGCTCCCCGAGGACTCAAACGACACGGGGGTCCTTCTGGGCCTGGGCAAGACCGAGGTCGAGGTGCTTTGTTCAAACGACGATGACGTGCTCCCGACGCAGTACCTCACCATTTCGGTGAAGAAGCTCTCGCCCGTCAGAAAGCGCCTGGAAAAGAGCGGCATCAAGGTAAGTCAGGTAGGGCAGGATCCGTACAACGGTCACAAGAGCCTCTGGTTTGAGGGCCCCGATGGGGTGCATGTCACCATCATCGAGCAGTGATGGTGAGCTTCGTGGCTATTGTCAGCTGACGGTTGACGAATGGCCATAAAGAGTGCGATAATCTTTTCTCGCATGAGCGCCAGCTTAGCTCAGTCGGTAGAGCACCGCTCTCGTAAAGCGGGGGTCATCAGTTCGAGTCTGATAGCTGGCTCCAGTAAATCCGCAGGTCAGAGGCTATGTTCCTCTGGCCTTTTGTTTTTTGTTTGATGCCGCTTTGGGCTCGATTTGGGGGTATAGGGTGAAAACGGGGTAGATTTTTGCTTTATATGTGCATCGTTTCGTTCACTTTTGCTGTTGCAAGTGAACGAAACGATGCACCTGTATGGCTATCGTGTCCCAAACCGGTGCATGCCGTGCCGAACCGGACCAAACATGGTCCCGTAACGTCCGGATGGGCGCAGGCCGAGCCGGGAGCGGAATCTCGTCACTGGGCCTTTCCAGACAAGAAGTGCTCATAGGCAGCGTCTATCTTCTCCTTCAGACGCAGATAGTCCTCTTCTCCAGAAATCACGCCGTAGCAAGGCTTGTCATCGTCGTCCAGGCAGCAATCGGCATAATGCGTAAGGTACTCTCCCGACTCGTCGTAGTAGTAGGCCATGACGAAAGGCAGGACGTCCTCCCTAATGTCGGATTCCCACAGTTTCCCGTCACAGTAGGTCATCAGGTACTCTGTCCCGGAAATCTTCCTTGCACGAACCAGTTCGCATCCTTGCAGGTCCGCTTCAACGCCCTCAAAGCCCCGGTCGATGACCCATTGGACGAAGAGACCAATGTGGTTGGCGGCAAGCAGCCATATCAGGTTGGCCTGCTCCTGCGTCAGCTCGCCTGTAATGTGGTTGACCTCGCGGAAGTCCTGCTCGGCGGAATCCCAATGCCAGTCGGCCCTGTCTAATGCCATGACAATCGTTCCTTTCCGGCATGATCTTGCTGCCGTACCTCAGTTGGCAAGGGGAACGAGCCCATTGCTGTCAACGTCTCCTGCCTGCGTCCCCATGGTACACCAGACCTAGTGCACCTAACTAATTACAGGCTATCTTGAGACGTTATATAGCTGTTGTGGATAGAAAAGAAGCGACCAAATGGATCATGGGTCAGAAGGGAAGGAAGAGAGGGTCCTCTAGAAAGGGTACGACCTTTCAAGAGGCCTCGGATGAGCGCGCTTTCAGCGTAGGTGCATGAACGTATCCCTTTCGTGTCGAATGAGTGCCTCTCGTGACCATGGGGTAGAATTCCTATGGCAAAACAGCTGGTATCAGCTACTTGAAATGCAAGACACAAAAGGAGGCAAGGATGACGGACGAAGAGCTGCCCACGACCGATGACGCCAAAGACGCCGCCGTCGACGCTATTCCACAAGAGGTTGTGGACCAGGTAAAAGACGAGTTCGTATCTGCCACGAAGGAAATGGCGCATGACGCCGCCAGCATTGCGACCGACGTCATTGTCGACGACGTGTCGGATGCCCTTGACGATGCCGAGCAGACGCAAGAAGGGCCCGCTCCCACCAAGGAGGCACCTACTGCCGAACCCACGGCAAAGCAGGGCTTGGGCCAGAATGCCTGGATCGGCATCGCTTGCGCCGCGCTTGTCCTGGGCCTTCTGCTTGGCCGCTTCGTGCTGGGCGGGGGCGCCGCATCGGCAAACAAGTCGCTGGCAGGAAAGATCGCCGTCACCGAGGCCGAGCTCGACAACACCTTTGCCACCTTCACGTTCAACGGTAAGGTGGAGGAGATTACCATCCGCGACGCCATCCTGCAGAGCAACCCGCTTGAGGCCGTCATGAACGAGGAGGGCAACTACATGCTTCCCTCCGCAGAGAACGCGCTGGCGGTTGCACGCAATCGTATCATCGAAAGCGAGGCGCAGCGCCGCGGCATCACCGTCACTGACGAGGACCTTGCCACCTATGCCGAGCAGATGCTGGGCTCTTCTGATTACAGCGCCATCGCGGCAAGCTATGGCATGGAAGAAGAATCCGTCAAGGCGCTCCTGCGCTCCTCTGCCCTCACGAGCCTCCTGCATGACGATGTGGTGGGAACGACCACGGGCGTCATGCCTGCCGCTCCTGACTACCCCATGCCCAACCCCGAGGACGAGGTTACCGAAGAGGCAATGAAGACTCCCACCAAGGGATATGCCGACTACCTCATTGGCCGTGCGGACGACGAGTGGGATGTTGACGCAGGTACCTGGGCTTCCCCCGACGGAACCTATGCCACGGCCCTCGCTGGTTACGAGGTCACGCCCGAGGGAGCCACCTACGAGGCTGCCCAGACGGCCTCTTACGTTGCCTACCAGCTCTATGCCCAGTCTGCCTCTTCAGGCACAGAGCAGTGGAACGCGTTCGTGAACGGGCTGCTCTCCAAGTCCAACATCAACATCTCGACGCTGGTTTCGTAAGACACGCGACATGTGCAACGTAAGGAGGGGGCGAAGCGATCGCGCTTCGTCCCCTCCTTGTTTGGCATGCGCTGGAATGTGGCATGGCGCCTGTTAGAGCGACCGTGCAAAGGCCACAAGCTCCGACACGTCGTCGTTGGTCGTTGCCCACGAGCACACGAAGCGCGTGAGCAGGCGCCCGTCAGGCAGCTCCTGGAACACCTCGCATCCTGCCGCTTCTGCAAAACGCTGCGCAACCTCGGGCTCGAAGGCAAAGAACTGCTGGTTTGACGGAGCCTCTCCATATGCTTCAAACCCAAGGGAGACAAGTTCGTCCCTCAGGCGGAAGGCACGCTCGTTGGCGTTGCGCGCGAGCTTCCAGTAGGGCAGGTCGCCGTCGGCGTCGGGGGTGAAGAGTGCCTCAAACTGCACACCGAGGAGGCGCCCCTTTGCCATGAGGCCGCCGCGTTCCTTGATGAGGTAGGGGAAGGCATCGCGGAGGCCGGGGTCAGAGATGACGACGGCTTCTCCAAAGAGCATGCCGTTCTTGGTTCCTCCCAGGTAGAACGCATCGGCGCGTGCGGCAAGGTGCTCGAGCGTCAGACCCTCGGCTGCCGGGGAGGTCAGGGCAGATGCCATGCGCGCGCCATCGACAAACACCTTGAGGCCATGGGATGCCGCCCAGTCGCAGATGGCGTCAAAGCGCGAGAGCGACCAGACGCCTCCCAGCTCGGTAGTGTTTGAGATGTAGATCATGGCCGGACGCGTCATGTGGCGGCCGGTTCCCGTCTGGAAACGCCAGACGCGCTCGGCCTCTGCCACAGAAAGGAAGCCGTCCTCGTCGCGCGTGGGCAGCACGCTACGCCCGGTGGCGGCCACGGCACCCGTCTCGTGCACATTGATGTGCGCGTCGGGCGTGCAGATGACGCCTTCCCAGTCGCGAAGAAGACCGTTGACACACACCAGGTTGGTGCTGGTGCCTCCAATCGCAAACTCCACGGCAACGTCCTCGCGTCCGCAGGCGGCCCTGATGAGCTCACGCGCACGCTCGCAATGGGGGTCTCCTTCGGTGTAGCCCACGCACTGCTCGTCGTTCGTGGCAACAAGCGCGGCAAGCACCTGCGGTGCCGCGCCCTCGGAATAGTCGTTCCTGAACATGCGCATGGAGGCTCCCATCTGCTCAAACGGTGACGATAAGGAGTGTAGCGCAGGCGAGCCGCGGGCGGGCGGCATGTCTCATTCGTGTTTCGAGCAGATACCTTTTTGCACAAATGCGCCCATACGGTAGTAAGCTTCATCCATCAGCTAGAAAACCAGGACTCACGGTGGCA
>JAFUBJ010000426.1 GCA_017460265.1 Atopobiaceae bacterium
TGAGCTGTCGCATGAATCCTCCCAAATGGCGAGTGCCTGCTCAATGATTTGCGTCTGAGCTAAGACGTCTTTTGGCGACTGTGCGAGAGAGTCGCCTCTGCTGTCATCGAGTTCCTGAAGGAAGGCAAGTATTTCGTATCGGAACCCTTCTCCCTCATAGTTCCAGAAGTACTTGCGTGTCGAGCGAAGGTCCTCATGTCGAATCTCGAAATAGTCGGTGAGCCACCAGGGCGAAGGGACATAGATATACCCCCTGGTGCCTGTTATGACAAGGTCACCTTCGGTTTTAATGCCTCGTCCTACAGAAAAGGTGGCAGTTGCGTTTGGGAAGCACATAAGTCCTCGCGTGAAGTACGCGGCGTCCCCATGACGCTGTGAGTAAACGTGCACCTCACTTGGATCGCTGCCAAGCAGCTTTGTGATGGGCATGAGAGCGTCAGTCCCCCAGTCGAGCAGTGCGCTGTCATAAACGCTCATTGTGCCCGTTGCGCTCGAGGGAATTTGGCTGCACGACACTTCGATATCACGAATCTCTCCGATTTGCCCGCTCTTTGCGAGCAGTAGAAGATGCTCGAAAGCGGGAAAATAGAGCGTTTTAATTGATTCGAACAGGACCAGTGTCTTTTCTTCTGCGAGCCGAAACGCCTCGTGAGCCTGCTCCTGCGTAAGGAAGAGAGGTGTCTCGCTCATGACATGACACCCATGATCGAGGGCATACATGATGGTTTGGTATCTCTGCTCGGGGGGGAGAAACACGCAAATGGCATCTGAGCACCGTGCGAGGTCTTCGAGACTTTGAACCTGCTTGCAGCGTGACAGGGAACGATAGCTTTCGGGGATGGCTCCAGTGGGATTCCAAACTGCCGAGCATTCGATTCCGCTCACAAAAGGCGTCTCGCCAACAAAGCGGTTGGCTATGCTATCGCCTCCTGCGATGCCAAGGTGAACAACGCCTTGGCGCCTCTCGCGCAGCTCTGTGCTGCTGATGCCTTCGGTCCGACTAAGGTACACAACTTTGCAGTAATCGTTTAAATAGTCAAACTTGCCAACCCAGTCTGATCCAACGGTAAAAACGTCAACTCCGTAGCGTTGGATATCTGCGATTTTCTGGCCCTCATACTCCTCGACGATGACCAAGTCAGCAAGATTCGTTGCCCGCACGGCATCCACGCGCTCTATGGTGCTTTGCTGCACGTTAAGCTTTCCGCGCTCTCGGTCATAGGCGTCGGAGGTCACGCCCACAATGAGGTAATCTCCCAGCTCCTTGGCACGCCGAAGGAGGTTGATGTGTCCTTGATGCAGCAGGTCGTACGTTCCGTACGTGATGACCTTCTTCATGGGTGTTCCTCCCGTTGCACAAGACGTAACGTCCTATGATTCCGGTACGTCAATCTCGCACAGGCAGTCAAAGAACTGTCTCATGACCTTGACTGACCCCGTATTGATGCGAATCCACCCTTCGAGTGGCCCACTGGAAAAGCTCTTTACCAGTATCCTATGCTCTTCAAACTTCTTGGCGAGTGTAGAGCTCTGGGTCTTTGGCTTGAACGAAATGAAGTTCGTTTCAGAGGGGTATACCTCATAACCATGCTGTTCAAGCTGTCGGACGATGAAATCCCTGCCCTCAATCTGGATTTGCGCAAGTTGTTCGACGAGGCCCGGAGTGTCAAGGACGATTTCGCCACACATGAGGGCAAAGGTGTTGACCTCAAAGGTAACGCGCAGGTTATCGATGTAATGGATGAGAGTTGGGTTGCTGATGACAACTCCCAGACGCACACCGGCAAGGGAGAAGCACTTGCTGAAGGTTCTCGTCAAAATGACGTTGTCGTACTCGTTAACGAGTCCGAGCAGCGTGTTCTTGGTGAAATAGTGATACGCTTCATCCACCAACACAATGGCATTATGGGAAGCTGCAGCCTTGATGAGCTTGCGCGCGTCCGTCTCGGAATAGCAGTCTCCCATGGGGTTGTTGGGGTTGACGAGAGCGACAATATCGGTGTCGTCGGTCATGGCTTCGATTACTGCGTTGATGTCAACCTTGTGGTCAACACCGTAAGGTACCGTCTTGTGATTAAGACCAAGAAGCCAGCAGTTGACCATGTACATCTCGAAGGTAGGGGTGACTGTCAAAACGTCATGGCCCGGTTGTGCAAAGGTCTGCAGAATGTAGCGAAGAGCGTTGTCAGACCCATTGGTAAGAGTTATCTGATCTGGGTGGACACCGATGAAGGAGGCGTACTTATCTCTGAGTCGGTCTGGCTCGGGGTAGGTCGCGAGGAATTCGGGCGTAACGGCCTCTTTGATGGTATCGACTACGTCTTGCGGAAGACCTTCTGGATTTTCGTTCATGTCAAGACGCAGGAATTCCGCACGTCCTTGGTTAGGAAAAATACGCTCAGTGTTTTTGATCCAGTCACTTACGTAATACATGTTGTTAACTCCTTCACTCAGCTACGAATGCGCGCAAGAACGCTGTAGGTCTACTCCATCACGTTGGTTCCATCCCCGAAGTCAAGGACGAGGGGCATGTGCGTCCTACGCTTGTCTTCCGGCGGCAGCTTCATGTACTCCCCGTACTCAGCACGCAAAAACGCATCGCAATCATTGGGGGCCATGACCATTAGGCTTTCAAACGGTATCTCCTTGGTGGGGAAGAGCCACTCTTGCTTTCTCGGAACGGCGTCACCACTGTTTGCATTGACCCATAGTGTCCCCGGATTGTCAGTTTCGTATGCCTTCTTATATAGGGCGTACAGTTGCTCGATGGACCAGAGCCGTGCGATGGTGTAATGCGCAACGGTGCATGCGGCGCCAATGAGCTTGCGATGGGACATCGTGACGGGAAAATGCGGATGCGCATTGCGTTTTACGAATGCGATTCGCTGATCCATGAGCGCCTTTTTACGCGGCTTCGAGCCCTTCTGAGGGTCTGCGTCAAGTGCGTAAAAAGGAAAGATGTCAAGAAAGATGCCCTGAGGGCATCCCGAGGCAGCAGCATTCTCATCAACAAAGCGCGTGCCGTCTTTGTACAGCTTTGCAAAGAAGAGGGAATAACCAGGGGTATTCTCATGTGTATGAAGTGAGATGCCTTGGCAAAGCTCGTGAGGTGCGATTGCGAGAAAGCGCTCGTAGTCATAGGAGGGCATCCCCACATCGATGTCGTCATCCCAAGGAATAAAGCCGCCGTGGCGCACTGCTCCCAGCGTCGAGCCGCCGTCAATAAAGTATGTGAGGCTATGCTTTCGACAGATTCTGTCAAATTCCTCGAGCAACTGCAGCTCTATGGCCTGGACCTTCTTGAGTGCCCCTTCTGGATACGTTGTTGCGGGCATAATCCGGGCAATCCTTTCGGTTGAATACTTGCACACGTGCAGACGCACATACATGTAACCTTAGCACGCCGCCTCGGCTGATTAGTTGCGGCACCCTCTTTTTGAGAGGATTTGCGTATGAGTGATGCTCTTCGATAAGGATTGATACACTACTGGACGTACATCGAGATTGTTGGCCGTATGGGCTGGCATTACCGAGCTGCTGAAGGTGCTGATTGCTGTTGTTTGACCACACATTTGCTATATGTGCGTATGGACAAAGCCCTTACCTTTGCGAATGCATCGAATCTGTTCTTAACCAGCGCGGTCCGCAAAGTGAAGTATTCATCGCGACGTCAACCCCGAGCGAATGGCTCGATGGCGTGGGCAGACGATATGAGTTGCCCGTTTTTTCAAACCCTGGAAAGGGGGGCATTGGGCCTGATTGGAACTATGCCTATTCCAAAGCTCACGGTCGTTTTGTGACCATTACGCATCAAGACGATCTGTACTGCGACTACTATGCGGAAGATGCCGTGGAAAAACTGTCGGCGGCGGACAATCCAATTATGTATTTTTGCAACTATGGAGAGATGCGTAGCGGAGTGCCCGTCGATTCGAATTTGAACCTCCGCATTAAGCGAACGTTGCTATTCCCCCTGCGAGCAGACAAGCTTGCTAGTTCGGCCTTTGCCAAGCGATTTGCTCTGGCCTTTGGCAACTCCATTTGCTGTCCATCGGTTTGCTTCAATCGTGAACGGCTACCTGAGCCTCCGTTCAGGACTGACATGAAGAATGCCCTTGACTGGGATTGCTGGGAGCGATTGTCGCGTATGAGCGGCGAGTTCTGCTATTCTTCGCGCATCCTTATGTACCACCGCATTCACGAGGATTCTGCCACCACAGAGAACATTTTGGACAACGTGCGTGCAGACGAGGACGTTGAAATGCTCCGGCGCTTCTGGCCAAGACCGGTCGCTGCGGCAATCAACAGACTGTATGCGCATAGCATGGATAGCAATCGTGTGTGAGGTGAGATGCGATGAACATCCTCTACGAGCTCGATTCTAATTTTGCCCCTCAAGTAAGTGCGAGTATCGCTTCGGTTTGCGAAAACAACCAATCACTTCCTGATCTTAACTTCTATATCTTTGGCCTAGGCCTCTCCGATGAGGTCAGCTCCTCGCTTACGGAGCTTTGTGAACGATACAACCGTCAAGTGTCCATCATTCCCATTGATGGGTTCATGGAGACGTTTGGCGATTTTGACACGTTGGGGTGGACTGAAGTTGTCATGGGCAGGCTTCTTGTTGCACGGTTCCTCCCTGATGATGTCGATAGGATTCTCTATCTCGACGGAGACACGATCGTTCTTGGTAGTCTTGAGGAGCTGGAAAGCCTTGTCCTTGATGATGACAAGGTCATCGGTGCTGTTATCGAGGCAACGGTTGACCGATCGAGACTGGGCGCGCTGGGTATTGAGGGGGAGCCCTACTTCAATTCTGGAGTGCTGTTTATTGACCTCGAGAAATGGAAGTCAATTGGGGCAGAGCAGCTGCTGATTGACTACTGTAGGCGTCATAAAAATGATATCGTCGCTCCCGATCAGGATGCGATCAATGGTGCCCTCAAAGGCATGATTCAACCGCTTCTGCCTTGTTATAACTGGTGCAACAGCTATGTGTTCTACCCATACAGGGTCCTAAAGAAGCTCATGGGAGACATTGCCTACTATGAGCAGGATGCTTTCAAAACGGCTGTGGAACATCCGGTCATTGTCCACTATTTGGGTGAAGAGAGGCCATGGAGAGCGGGCAATACGCACAAGTATTGCGATGAATACCAGCGCTATCTATCAAAGACCGTCTATGCCGATACTCCTGAAGAGCTTGGTTGGGAGACATACTTCAGAGCATGGTCATTCTTCAATGCCACTATGAGAGTAGCCCCCATGCTTAGATATCGCATCATTACGGCGCTGATTCCCAAGATGATGGCGTGGAGGAAGAAGGCGCGTACGAAAAAGGCAGAGGAGTCCTAAAGCTCGTTGTCTTTCTTTGCGAGGGCAACTTCCTGCGCAAGCTCGTTCACACGGTGCTTGAGCTGGGAAAGCTGCATGGTGTTGTCAAACTCCTTGACCAAGAGGATGGCGATGACCGCCAAGAAGATGAAGTTGCTCGTGGCCTGAAAGCCAAACAGGCGCGAGAAGAAGTGGGCAACTTGAGGGAAAACTGCGATTAGCAAGAGCAGCCCCGAGAGCAGCACCCAGAAGAGCGAATCCTCGATCTTGATCTTTGACTTTCTGACTTGCTGGGTTATACCCAAAAACGTCAGGGCAGCACCAACCACGCAGATTATCCTAAGCGTTAGAGACATGGCTGCCTCCTATCTAAACCACTGGAACATGAGGATGGAGAAGCACGTTCGGAGCATGTAGCGCACGATGTTGGGGAGGTCTAAGTAACTTTGCCCGCCCTGACGCTCTTCCATGTGCGCGGGAACCTCAACGACCTTGACGCCCTTGCGGGCGAGCATGGCCACTGTGTCGGGCTCGGGGGATAGGTCAAAGCTTGTGGCAAACTGCTTGATGAGATTGCGGTCGTACATGCGCATGCCTGACGTTGGGTCCAAGATGGTGACGCCCGTCGTCATCTTGATGAGCCGCGAGATGAGCTTTGACCCAGCGCCGCGTGCACCGGTTGGAGGCTCCCCGTTGAGAGAGCGCGAAGCGATAACGATGCCCGCGCCCTCACGCTCCATAGCTTCAGCCATAGGGGGAATGAACTCGGGCAGGTGCTGTCCGTCAGCATCAAACTGGATGACCGCGTCATAACCGTTGCGATCGGCGTACTTCATGCCCGCCTTGAATCCCGATGTGAGTCCCGTGTTGATGGGAAGCGAAACATGGTTCAGGTCGAGCTCCTGGCAAATGGCCTCGGTACGGTCCTTCGAGCCGTCGTTGACAACAAGGTAATCGACGTCAGGGCAGGCATCGACCAGATGCCTCACGGTGTCTGCAATGCAGTCTTCTTCGTTGTAGGCGGGTATGACCGCAAGGATTCTCATGTTTTCCCAACTGACGTTACGGGCATGCATGTACTACTATAACAAGTTGATGCGCAGGGGTATTCGCCAAAGCGCTACGGTGTCACACTCATAACAAAGGAACAGCATGTCAGACGTCATCACCTCGGGCAACTTTACCTTCACCAAGACCTCTATTGACGGCGTTGTGGTTGTCGATGCCAAGAAGTATGGTGACAACCGTGGCTACTTTATGGAGACCTACAAGCGTCCGGACTTTGTTGCCGGAGGCATAGCTTGTGACTTTGTTCAGGACAACCAGTCTTCCTCAACGAAGGGCGTGCTGCGCGGTCTCCACTTTCAGATCGAGCACCCGCAGGCAAAGCTTGTGAGGGTCGTTCGCGGTTCAGTCTTTGATGTGGCGGTTGACCTGCGTCCGGGCAGTGAGACCTGGGGAAAGTGGGAGGGCGTTGTCCTCTCGGCGGACAATCACCGCCAGCTCTTTATTCCGCGTGGTTTTGCTCACGGCTTCCTCGTGCTGTCTGACGAGGCGGAGTTCTGCTACAAGTGCGATGACATCTACCATCCCGGTGACGAGGGCGGTCTCATGTGGGATGACCCTGCCATCGGCATCGAATGGCCTGCGCTTGAGGGAGATGACGCGTTTGATCCGTCAAAGGTCATCCTCTCCGACAAGGATAAGCTCCATCCGCCTCTCTCGAACTTGTGACTCGGAAGGGATACTCCCCTTTGAGTCAGCTTGGCGGCTGACTCAAAGGGGAGTATCCCTTCCGAGTCAAATACTAGTCCTCATCCACCAGACGCTGGACCATGTCGCGCATGGCAGCCGCGCTGTTGAAGTTCTCCGGGATGACGTCCTTGGCGGGGATGGAGATGTCAAACTCCTCGTTGAGCGCGCTGATGATGGAGAGGATGTCAAAGCTGTCGAGCACGCGGTTGTCAACAAGGGCAGTCTCGTTCTCGTAGTCGACGTCCTCCTCAACGTCCTTCAGGATCTCAATGATTTCCTCGAGGGTGATCTCGTCCATGGGTGCCTCCTTGGGTGGCTACGAATGATGACGAATTGATAATAGCGTGCTGTCGCGCATGGCGCTACCTCTGCCTAAAGGCGTTTGCCGTGCTGCCTGGGGCGCTGCTTCCCTTGGGAAGGAGGGCGATCTGGATTGCCTCGAGGCGATATGAGTAA
>JAFUBJ010000427.1 GCA_017460265.1 Atopobiaceae bacterium
CGGCGGAACTCGCGAGCGACCTTTGCCCGTGGCCGGTCGCATAGTCCTTCATGCAGGAAGTCGTATGGGGGACGCAACGCACGGGTTGATGCGAGGTCCGCAGACCAGGTTGGTAGCCGCGCGCAGCGCGGCGTGTTCCAACCTGAGCCGAGGACTGTTTGAGCATCAGGCCTTGCGTTGCGTCCCTCCCGTAGTTCTTACTCCCCGAGCTTGGGATGCAGGAGCGACGGCGCCGCGCCAAGGAGCAGCTTGGTGTAGTCGTCCTGCGGGTCGTTGAAGACCTGCTCCGCCGTACCCTCCTCCATGATCTGGCCATGGTTCATGACCACGATGCGGTCGGAGATGTAGCGCTCGGTCTGGATGTCATGGCTGATGAAGACCATGGCCAGGCCCAGCTCCGCCTTGAGATCGGTAAGGAGGTTCAGGATCTGTGCGCGGACCGACACGTCAAGGGCGGAGGTCGGCTCATCGGCGATGATCACGTCCGGGTTGAGCGACAGGGCGCGCGCGATGGCAACACGCTGGCGCTGTCCGCCGGAGAGCTGGCCAGGCAGGACGTACATGGCCGAGCTTGGCAGGCCCACGAGGCCAAAGAGCTCGCGTACGCGGGCCTCGCGCTCCTCCTCGCTCCCCACCTTGTGGACGATGAGCGGGTCGAGCAGCTGGTCGTGGACGGCCATACGCGGATTCAGGGCCGTCGCGGGATTCTGGAACACCACCGAGACGACGCGGCCGATCTTCTTGCGCAGGTCAGCCGTGCGCTTGGTGACGTCCTCGCCCTTGAAGTAGACGTGGCCGTCGGTCGGCGACTGCAGGCCGCACATGACGTTTGCCGTGGTGGACTTGCCGCAGCCAGACTCGCCCACGATGCCGATGGTCTCGCCCGGCATGAGCTTGAGGGTGAGGTGGTTCACGGCCGTCACGAGGTTGGGATGGAAGATGGAACCCGTGCGGGTACGGAAGACGACGGAGATGTCGTCGAGGTGGATGATGGGTGTCGCCTCTGCCATTACTCCTCGCCTCCTTCCTGGGCCTTGCCTTCTGCGAGCTGTGCCAGCTCCTCGAGGGCGTCAGCCATGGAAACGGACTCGCCCGTCACCGTCTTCATCGCCTCCTGGACGATGCCCGTGACCTCGTCGAGCTTCTCGTCGACAAGCTCGGACACGGCATCGACCGCGCCCGGGTCGTCATAGCCGGCGCGCGAGGTGAGGCCGTTGGCAGCCAGCACGTCGTCTGGCAGCTCGGAGACATAGTGGTCGGTGGTTCCGGCAACGAGCTTCATGACGGGCTTGACGTCCAGGCCAATGGTGGGATGGCTGGAGCGCGGAGCGAAACGGTCGCCCTTGGGGAAGTCCGCGGGACTCGGCACGGAGCCCGGGACCTGGTGCAGACGCTTGCCGTCGTGCGCCTCGATGGACAGTACCGAACCCCCGAGGCCCTGGGTGTACTCGTGGCGCGGGTTGGTGAGGAGCTCCTTGGTGGGAGCGCTCTCGATGACCTGGCCGGCGTACATGACGGTGATCTCGCTCGCGACCTCGGCGACGAGCGCCAGGTCGTGGGACACGAAGATCATGGCGAAGCCGAGCTTCTTCTGGAGGTCGTTCAGGAGCTTGATGACCTGCTTCTGCACCGTCACGTCAAGTGCGGTGGTGGGCTCATCGCAGATGACCAGCGACGGGTCACGCGTGAGCGCCATGGCGATGATGACGCGCTGGCACTGGCCACCAGACAGCTCGTGCGGGTAGCTCTCGAGCGTGCGCTTGGGGTCGAGGCCCACGAGCGTGAGGAGCTCCTCGGCGCTGCGGGTGCCGCCGCGGCTCGTCAGCTGCTTCATCTGCGCGGAGATGAGCATGGAGGGGTTGAGGGCGGAGAGCGAGTCC
>JAFUBJ010000428.1 GCA_017460265.1 Atopobiaceae bacterium
TCCCGAAAAGACGCGCATCCTTGCGTTCGAAAACGCCAGCATTCCTCGAAACCCGTGCATCTCGGCATTCGCTCGGCCTCAGAAACGCCAGCATTCATCAAAAACGATGCAAACTGGCGTCATGGTACGCACCCATTAAAAAACTCACCATAACTTGCACTTAACTGCACAAAACACGAGGTCAAAGCCTGTGTTAGACTTTCTCGGAGGCGCTCACAAACAATGGGCGACGGATGAGAGGAGCCCCAATGCGGGACTACATCGTGCTGGCAGGACCGACGCTCGACCGAGCGCTTTCGCTTGTACGATTTGGTCTTGTTACGGCAACGCTATCCGACATAATTCGAATTGAACGGTCCGTTTGCACTGGATCGCAGCGCCGTTTGAAAGAGATCCAGCAACAAGTCCCACCAGAGCTGCGGCGCGTTCTGGCGGCAGGCGGGGTCCACCTCATGGTGCCTGACGAGCGAGACTACCACCACTGCGGTATTACGTATCACCTACTCAAGTCTGCCCTTCCCGAAGGCTCGTTCATGCAGGTGTGCGAGGGGGTGCTCGTGCCGTCGTGGCCGCTTTACTACGTGCTCAAATGTCGAGAGATGCCTAGCCTTTCTGCTCGGCTCATGCTGGGAATGGAACTGTGCGGCTCGTACGGTCACATGGTGGTGGGCGACCGCGCAAGCGGCGCGTTCTATCACAAGCCGTGGCGCGACGCGGATGGAAAGCTCGTTACAAAATGGAACTACCCCAAGATCGAACCCGCCACTACCATCGCTGAGCTGCAGAAATACCTGCAACAGCAGCGAGGGGTTAAGGGTCTGTGCCGCGCGAAGGAGGCGGCGCGTTACGTGCTAGACGGTTCTGCCTCGCCCTGCGAAAGTGCCTTGGCTCTCATGGCAACGCTGCCCTGCAAGCTGGGCGGATACGGTTTTGCGGCCATGGAGCTGAATCCCCAGATAACGGTGCCAGCGGAAAAGCGGCATCTTACGAGGTCTGATTCGTACCACCCTGATGGCTTCCTTTGCCAGCTGAATACCGACCTAGAGTACGAGAGCGACGAGAACCACTGCAGTCCGCAGGCCGTACGACGCGACAAGGCGCGGCGCAACGACATACAGGCGCTGGGGATTATTGTGGCACGCGATATTGGACAGGGAAATCTCGTTTGGGAGTGAGCCCTTTCCCATGGCGTGACGGCTAAGCCGCCATCAGTCCCGAATGGTACCACGAGTCCGGCGTGTCGTAGCCGAGCGACTGGTGCGGCCTCGTGTTGTTGTACTGCTCGACGTAGTCGGCTATGAGCCGCCTGAGCTCGGCCGGCGTCTCGTACTCGCTTATCCTCAGGCACTCGGTCTTGAGGCTGCGGAACCACCTCTCCACGATCACGTTGTCGACCCACCTGGCCTTCCCGTCCATGCTCTGCAGCACGTGCCTCCCCTCCAGCAGCCCCTCGTACTGCGACGACGTGAACACGCTGCCCTGGTCGCTGTTCATGATGGCCGGCTCGCCGAAGGAGTCCATCGCCGCCCCGACGCACGAGCACACGCCCGCGGCGCCCATGTCGTCCGCGAGCCTCCAGCCGACGACGTAGCGGCTGAACCAGTCGATAACGCAGGTCAGGTACATGTGGGTCCTCCCGATGGGCACGTAGGTTATGTCGACGCTCCACGCCTGGTTGGGGAAGCGTATCTGCTTGTTCTTCAGCAGGTAGGGGTGCTTGAGCGCCGCCCTCGCGGGCTTGGAGAGGTTGGGCTTGGGGTAGAGGGGCCTCACGTTCATCTCCTCCATGAGCGAGGCCGTGGCGCGCCTGCCGACGTCTATCCTGCCGTCCGTTCGGCGCCTGAGCTCGTGCGATATCTTCCTGGCCCCGGCGTAGGGCATGTCCAGGTGGATCTCGTCGACCACCCTCATGGCCTCTTCGCGCTCCTCGCCCTCGAGCGCGCGCCTCCTGCCCCTCTTCCTGTAGTAGTACGACGACCTCGGGATCCCCAGCAGCTCGAGCTGCCTACTGACGCTTACGGCGCTTCCCGGGTCGACGAGGGACGTCCTCGTCGATGTCGATCCCGAAGCGGCCAAGCAGGCTGCGTTGAAGGTAGTCGCGCTCGGCTGTGAGCTCGCCGATCTTGCGACATAGGTCGTCCACCTCCTCCTGGTGCTCGGCGAGCTCCCGCTCGCGCTCCCTCTCGTCCTCCGTGGCGCTGAAGACCCTGGAGAGGTCGCTCTCCGCCTTGGCCTTCCAGTTCCTCACCAGGTTTGGGTTCAGTTCGTACCTCGCGGCGACCTCGGTGACGGTGTCCGCGCCCTGCAGGCACTCCAGCACCACCTTCGCCTTGAACTCGGCAGGGTATGGCGTCCCCTTCGGCATCTCGTGACCTCGCTTTCCGCGTCCGCTAGGACACATTGTGCGGGTTCACTCCCAAAGGTCAAATCGCTGTCCAGCCGGGGCGTGCCATATTAGATCGAGGTAAAGGACGTGACCTGGGAGATGCTGTCCCACCTTGATTCGCTGGATTTGCTGTTTGAGCAGCTGCTGCA
>JAFUBJ010000429.1 GCA_017460265.1 Atopobiaceae bacterium
AAATCCTTTTCATGTCGACTACCATGGAGAAACCATGGAGGTACCTATCGCAAAACTGTAATCGATTCCACATTCTATGGCAATGGGAAAGTCCAACTCTTTTGGTCTTTTTTGCGGGGGAGGAAAAGGGTGGTAATGGGAATCAGAGGCGCGGGAAGCTAGAGGGGTCTGCAAGGCGTGTGCGAGGCGACTGTGAACTAGACACCAACAATCTGGTATCCAAGGACAAGGCTCCTTGTGTTTGACAATCTGTCTTTTAGCAGGTCTATCATGATTTCTGCCGCTTTGATGCCACATTCTTCGTAGTCAAAGCTAACGGAGGGGATCGGCCCGACAACTGCTTGGAGGATGGGGTCGTTCCCAAAGCCGCTAAGGCGTGGCGCACGAGGGGAGTCTACGCGCCCAAAATGCTTGCGCACGGCCTTGATGGCTCCCGCGGCAATGGTATCTGTGGCACACGCTATGTAATCGAATTCAGTTTTCTTTGACAGCAATTCGTCCGTGGCACGGAATCCGTCTTCGACCGTGAAGCCTGCCGTGCGCACGCTTACTTGGTCCTGGTCGATGCCAATTCGCTCGAGCCCGGCCAAAAAGCCCTTGCGGCGATCGGCCCCAAACGAACGGTAGTGGCCCGCTGCGTCTATGTAGGCAACGCGGTTGTCTGGCGTGCAGCCCAGCGAGGAGGCAAGGTCATACGCGGCGCCAAAGTTGTCAAAGCGAACGCTGCTCAGGTCGTGTGCGTGCTGCCCAACTACCACCACAGGTACGCGTGCGCGCAGATAGAGGTCTACGTCTCCGGGAATTGGGGCGGAGCTCACAAGGATTATGCCGTCGATCTGACGCTCAAGGAGCGAGCGCATGATCTTGGACTGTTCCTTCGTGTCGTCTCCCACGTAGGCGATCGAGGTGCCGTAGTCGCTGGCAAAGAAGTATTTCTCGATGCCCGAGACGACGCCTGTCATGGCGCTTTCGTCGGTCTTGGTAAGGATGACCCCAATGGTGTCGGACTTCTTGGTGCGCAGGATGCGCGCGTTTGCGGAAGGCACGTAGCCGGTCTCTTCGATGGCGGCGGCAATGCGTGCACGCTTCTCTTCCGACAGATAGCCTCCGTTGAGGTAGCGCGAGACGGCGGCGCTCGAAACGCCCGCTAGCTCTGCTACTTCTCTGTTGGTCATCGTCAATCCCGTCTTTGAGTGTCCGTATGGACAGTGTACCCGAGGAAGGGCTCAGGTGCCGAAGATGTTCATCAACGGGTGGAGGTGCGTACGTAGACTTCGTAACCCATCTTGAGCTCGCGAGAGCGGGGTGCCTCGTCCTGCTTGCTGATGCTGTCAACAAGCAGAAGGGCGGCGTCCGAGCCACTTGTCTTGTAGAAGAGGTGAGCCGTGGTGAGCGAGGGGCTGACGGCTCGAGAGAAATCTGAATCTCCAATGCCGGTAACCTGCACGTCTTCTGGAACCCTCCTGCCATATTCGCGCAGGCATGCAAGAACGCCAAAGGCGATGGTGTCCGTCGCGCAAACGATGGTGTCGGTATCGGGTGCGTCTTCAAGCAGCTGCTCGCAGCAAAAGTAGCCTGAGTCCATGGTGAAGTCGCCGGTGATGTACGACTTAGGCTCGGGCGTGATTCCCGCCTCATGACAGGCATCAAGAAAGCCAATGCGCCGGTCGTGCCCGGCTGCCCGGTCTTGCTCTATGACGCCGACGTATGCGGGGCGAGACCCCGTTTTGAGCGCCACGGCAGTGACGTCGTGCGTAGCCGACCTATCGTCATGGAAGACGCAGCTAAAGCCGTCTACCTGTTGGCCAAGAATCACCAGTGGCACGCTGAGCTCTGAAAACACCTTAAGGTGCGTTTCGGTGATGACGGTGGCAATAAGGATGACGCCGTCAACGTGATTGCGCTCGGAGAATACGCGGAGGTAGTCGATTTCCGATTGGTAGTCATTGTTGGAGCAGGCAAGAAGCGTTTGGTAGTTGTGGTCGGTCAAGACTTCGTTGATGCCTGCCACCATGCGGCTGACCGACTGGGAGTTGATCTTGGGGATGATGACGCCCACGATGCCGGTCTTGCCCGTGCGGAGCTGCTGGGCCTGTCGGGAGGGAACATAGCCCGTCTCTTCGATGACCTTGGCAATGAGCTCGCGCTTTGCCTGGCTCACGTATCCGTTGTTGAGATAGCGCGATACCGTTGCCCGAGAAACGCCCGCTAGCCGTGCGATTTCGTTGATGTCCATAGTTGTCTCCTTGTTGATGCGACAAGGATAGCAGCATTTCTGTTTCTTGATTTCAATAACTGGCAGGTACAATGGACAGACGTTGTAGAAAGGAGCCCTTATGGCACTGAGATACGACACGGCTCGCTTCGAGCGCTCATATGGGTCTGCAGGTGAGCTGCCCGAGCCCACCACTCCAGAAGTGTCCTTTGTGGGACGTTCCAACGTGGGCAAGTCATCGCTGCTCAACCGCCTTGTGGGGCGCAAGGCCCTTGCCAAGGTGTCGAGCACGCCTGGCCGGACGGCAAACATTAACTTCTTTGACGTGGATGGGGTCAGCTTTGTTGACCTGCCGGGCTATGGGTACGCAAAGGTTTCCAAGGGGGAGCGCCAGCGCTGGGCAGACCTCATTGGTGGCTACTTTGAGCAGGAGCGCAGCTTCAATTTGGTGGTTTCTCTCGTTGACATTCGCATTGACGCGCAAAAGCTTGACCAGGACATGATCGGCTATCTCAAGGACGAGGAGCTGCCCTTTGTGGTGGCGCTCACCAAGGCGGACAAGCTCAGCCGTCCCAAGCAGCAGAAGCAGCTCTCGGCGCTCAGCAAGGCGCTGGGCGTGAGCCGCGACCAGATGGTGGTCACTTCGGCCGAGACGGGACTGGGCATCGACGAGCTGCGCCGCCGCATCGAGGAGGCCTGTCTGTAAGGTACTGGGCATTCTGCCAGTGAACAGAAACTGAAAGAGTTTAAGAAATGTGGAGAGGTTTGTGGCGTTGAGACGGAAGCTCGTCTACGGGGTAAGAAGAAGGTAGAGAGCAACAGAAGCTCATCACATACGCCCTTCCTTTCCTGAGCGCCGCCCGCATCCTTCCTCGGGCGGTGCTCGTTTTTGTGACAAGCTAACGGCTGGGTCTGACATGAATCGCTCATGTCAGATCCAGCCAGATGACCCTAAACAGAGACGTTTGTATTGAGCTGACATGAGAAGCTCATGTCAAACAACGAATCGAGCGACCAAATCGAGCCATGGTCGGCTCAGGAGCGTGTTACTCCTTGGGAGCCCTTAGGCGCGCAAGCATGGTGATGACGCCGACGGCGAAGACGATTGCGTCGTCAATCTGGCCAAGGCCAGCAACTGCGTCGGGGATTACGTCTGCGGGGAAGAGAAGGTAGAGGGCAACGATGACAAGGGTGATGATGCCCTTGGCGCGGTTTGAGAGACCGTTCTTGTTTTCCATGATCGCACCCTTCCTAACGAGGGGAAACTGCGTGGAATATACCCATCATGGTGACGTTGGATACCGATGGCCCTCCCTCCTCGGTGCGTACATGTTTGGGCTCGATGGAAAAGAGCGCAAAAACGTGAGGTTGGCCGACATCGTTGCTGCTAGACACGTTTAGAATTGCTTTCGCTTAGAATGACAATGGATTGACGAGACGAAAGAGACGGGCTGCATGTCTTCGAGACGACACAGGTCTGCGAAAGTCCCTAGGGGCGGAAGCTTGCGGGGCTTGTCTTTTCGCCAGCGCCTGATGTGGCTGTTCCTCCTAAGCGTCATGTCCATCTCGCTTACGTTTTCACAGGTTGGCTTTATCGGTGTCTCCCTGCCTCATGCGGGCTCGTTCTATGTGGTCTCGTTGCTGGTTCCCATGACGTTGGCGGCGTTGACCCTGGGCGTCGGCGGAGGTGTCTTCATTGGTCTCTTGTGCGGCGTAGCTCAATTTGTGCATGCGTCCGTGCTGCCGCTTGACGTGTTCGAGATGGGCATGGTTCATGCGGCTCCAACGATTGCCATCTTTTTGATTGCGGGACTGCTGCTAGGAGTCTTGCTCTCTTGGCTTCAGGCAGCTCGTTTAACGGGATGGAAGCGGTTGGTTGGCTTCTTTGTGGTCTGCCTGCTTGCCTCCACCTGCTTCAGCGCCCTCTACTTGCTCAATGCAGTTTTGCAGTCGATGATGGAGGCTGCCGAGCAGGTTTACTCGGGTGTGGCGTTTACGAAAGAGACGGCGGACACCTTTGTGTTCAGTCGCCTCCTTGCAGTCGGGCGCCTTGGCGAACAGGTACTTGTTGATGCTGTTCTCATGTTTGCCTCTTGCTGGCTTGCTGACGAGGCGATGGCCTGGGTTGGGTTTGATCGCGACGCCCGTCCTCTGCGTCTTACGTTTCACATGGGACTCTTTGTTACGGTGCTTATCGCCTTCATGATGATTACCGCCATAGGCACCGTTGCGGAAACGATACGAGAGAAGGAGCTCACGCATCGAAAGCTTGTCGAGGAATGTGAGTACATTGATGTCCAGCGCGTGGAGCAGGAGCGCAGGGGTGCCCTCTACACACAGTTTTCGCTGCAGAGCTCTGCCGGATCCGAGGCGGCACGAGAAGCGTTCCGCGAGCACTTCAGCGCGTCGACCCTTTTGAAGGGCTACGAAAAGGACGTCGACGGCATCGTGCTTATTGCGTACGGCGAAGGCCGACGAGCCCAGATCGTGGCAACGGACGATAGCTCGATTACGGTCGGAAAAGCGCTCGAGGACCAACTTGACGCAGCGGTTATCAAGGCAATCAGCGCCTCGCTTGCAGATAACTCGCTGCAGAGCGCCATCTACGAAACGTACAGTTCAGACGAGGACGATATGTTCACCTCGCAGATTGGCTACCTTGTCGCTGTCAGCTCCTCGGCAACAGGCCTTCCTAATGAGGGTGACTACACGGGCCACATGGGCGACTACCTCTACGTCATGCTCCTCCCGTCAGAGATGGTGTTTGCCGACCGCGGGGAGGTTGTCAGGTGGATTAGCCAGACGGCTTTTGTGCTCATGGCTGTCGTCTATGTTTTGGTCTCAAGGTTGCTAGGCCAAACGGTCGTCGACCCGATGTCGCGCATGGGCGAGGAACTTGACGCCATCTGCGCCGGCCAGCTCAACACGGTGGTCGATGCACGAGGCAGCACGGAGTTTGTGAACCTGTCCACTGGCATCAACACGACGGTCGAGGCGCTTAAGGAATGGATTGCCGAGGCGGAACGCCGCATAGAGCAGGAGCTCGAGACCGCGCGAGCCATTCAGCGCTCGGCTCTTCCTTCCATCTTTCCAGCGTTTCCCGACATAAGTGAGTTTGACCTGTTCGCAAGCATGGATCCCGCACGCGAGGTGGGTGGCGACTTTTACGACTACTTCCTGATTGGCGAGGACACGGTGGCGTTTCTGATTGCCGACGTGTCCGGCAAGGGCATTCCTGCCTCGCTCTTTATGATGGCTGCCAAAGCGAACCTGGACAACTACCTCTCTTCGGGCATGGACCTTGTCGATGCGGTGAAAGCCACAAACAAACGACTGTGTGACGGCAACGAAGCAGAGATGTTCGTGACCGCGTGGGTCGCCACGCTCGACTTCAAGCAGGGAAAGCTCAGCTTTGTTAACGCTGGCCACAATCCTCCGCTGCTTCGCCACAACGGAAGGTGGAGCTGGATCGAACAAAGGGGCGGCCTCTTCATGGGCTCGTTTGCTCAGGCAAAGTACCACGGAACCGAGCTGTCTCTTTCACCCGGTGACGAGCTGCTCCTTTATACCGATGGAGTCAACGAGGCGTTCAACGTGGACGGGGAGCAGTATGGCAACGATCGCCTCGAGTCCTTCCTTGCAGCTCACGCGGACCTTGGCCCCACAGAGCTTGTGACGGCGCTGAAGGCGGATGTCGCGCGCTGGTCGGAGGGGGCTGTCCAGTCGGATGACATCACGATCTTTGCGATTGAGTATCATCCGTCTGAGAACTGGTTTGCCGAGCTTTAGTCCTCCCCTGCGGGCACGCGGGGCCGCAGGGGAGGACTCTTTACCCTATGATGGGGCCCCTGCCGGGACAGATGGTGTAGCCTGCATACTCGCTGACAAATTGGTTGCGGCAGAGGGCGGCAAGGCCCGGGTTGACGTCGACGTTTGCCATGAGCGAGGGCTGTATCTCCTCGTAGGCGCGCTGACGCTCGCTGAGCCCGGCGGAATTGACGAAGAGGTCTCCCGAGAAGACAAGCTTTAGCTCGGGGCACGCGATGATGGTCTCGCCGCGCACGTGGCCACCAGCTCCCTCGATTACCTCAAACATCCAGTTGCCAAAGCGGATGGCACCGACCGTCTCGAGCAAGTCGTCGGTCATGCGCTTGCCAATGACGGCACAGCGGCTCAGGTGGGGCGGCTCGTAACGCGAGATGATCTTTGACAGCGCAACGTAGGGGGCGTCAAGCTCGTTGCGCTCGCGGAAGCTCGGCTTTCCCTCGGTCTCGAGCTCAAAGTTGCGATAGCAGTTGCGTCCCAGGTAGATGGTGTCAAACAGGTGGAGGAGACCACAGTTGTCAATGTCGGGGTTGGTGACGATGACGCTCTTGCGGCGTGTGCCAAAGTCTTTGAAGAGCCCCTCAAGCAGCTCGTCCATCTCGGGCTCGTAGTAACCAAAGCCACAGTCCACAAAAAGGAGCGAGTCGTAGTACTCAAGAACGTACACGTTGCTGCCGCAGGGCGGCTCGATGGCATAGAGCGTGAGGTTTTCGGCGAGCCTGCGCGTGGAAACTGTGGCGTCGAAGTTCTCGCCGGTGTGCTCTGTGATGAAGCGTGCGAAGCGCTTGATGTTCTCGAAGGCCTCCTCGGGAGACTCCTCGCGCTCGTCAAGGGTCTGCATGACCTGGCTGGCGTAGGACAGCACCGCGTTGGTCTCGTTTTGCGAGAGGTCGAGCAGCTCGCGCATCTCGTTGGCAAAGGTCACATAGAAGACGGTGCTGTCGAGCAGGTGGTCGGAGCCGTCGTAGTCAAGGACGCGCACCTCGCAGATCTTGGAGATGTCGTCGATGAGCTCCTTGATCTCGGTCGAGTCCTCCACCACGAGGCCCATCTTGAAGTTCTGGTAAGGGGTGCCGTTCTCCTGCGAGTTGATGTAGGAGATGTTGATGTCGTGGTCTTTGATGACCTCGAGCGTGGGCAGGAGGGTGCCGGGGCGGTCAGGCAGCTTGAGCTCGATCAAGATGATCTGGCGCATGCCGGGGTCCTCGGCGAGGTACTCGACCTCCTTCAGGCGCGCTGCTATCTTTGCCTGCTGCTCTTCGGTGGCTTCAACCTCGATGAACAGGGCGTTCTCGTCGACCGCCTTGTTGTAGTTGACGCGGACGATGTTTCCGCCGTTCTCGGCGATGGCCTTGGCCGAGATGAGGAAGGCGCCGGCTTGGTCGGGCGTCTTGGTGATGTACGTGGTACGCATTGCCCCTCCTGTATTTGGTGCATCTTCTCGATGATAGGCGTTTCTCGCCAGTTGGGGATTTCGGTAGCGTTCTTGAAACGAGCGGATGGGCCGTGGGATATAGTGGCGCCATGGACCAAAGCGAAGGGGAAGCCATGGCAGAAGAAGAGATCACAAACTACGAGCCGGAGCCCGTCTATCAGCTGCCGCAGGGAGAGAGCGGAAGAGCCAAGGCAATCATGATCGCCCTGTCGGTCGTCATCGCGCTCGTGTCGTTCTTTGTGCTGGGCGCGGTGTTCTCCAAGCCGGAGACCTATGGGCCCACCATCGAAGCGCTTGATGCCAAGAAGGAGACCGTCATGAACCTGGTTGGCGCATCGACGGGTTCGTCGGCGGCCATTACGCTTCTGCCTGGCGACTTCGCCACGCCCATTGCCGAGAAGCTCATTGATCTCAGCTCCGACTTCATGATCGTGCTTGCCGCCATCTATCTTGAGAAGTACCTGCTCACCATCCTCGGGTTCGTGTCGTTCCGCATCCTGATTCCCGTGGCGTGCCTGCTCTTTGGCCTGAGCGTCTTTGCAGACGGGCGCACGCCGGCCAAGGGGGTCCTTGCCAGCCTCTCGTTCAAGCTCCTTCTCTTTGGCATTGCCGCGGTACTCGTGGTGCCTTCGAGCGTCTGGGTGTCAGGAATGATCGAGCGCACCTACCAGGAATCGATCGACCAGACCATCACGGAAGCCGAGCAGACGCAAGGCGAGATGGCCGAGGTCAGCGCTGAGTCAGAGGGGCAAAGCGGTTCCTCCACCAACATCTTGGAGTCCCTGACGCAGATTCCCAATGCGATATCCCAGATTCCAAGCGAGGTGAGCGAGCTCACCAAAAAGGCCCAGGACTCACTCAACAACTTCATCGAGGCGCTGGCGGTCATGATCGTGACCTCGTGCGTCATCCCGATATTGGTGCTGTTCTTCTTCTTGTGGATTGTGCAGCTGCTGTTGGGCATCAACATCAACATGCCCACCCGCATGCTGGGGCCTCGTCGCGGGCCTAGGGCACGTTAAGGCTGTCCTTCACTTGGGCATCTCGGTCAGGCAAGACACTCTCGGCATCCTAATCCGAGATGTCGGTATCAAGAACTGCGGCAAAGCCGTACTCGGGGAAGCGCTCCTGTAGCTCGCCGAGGACATGTTCGAGCACCTCATGGCGGTTTGGCGCGTCGAAGCTCACGACAAGGTCGAAGTTTGCCCCCTTGAGGCTTTCGTCAACATAGAGGCCGTGGAACTGAAGCACGTACTCCTCCTGCTCGACAATCTGCTCGAGGGCGGATCGAATGGCCGAGGTGTCACCGCCATCAGAGGCGTTCGACGAGTAGATGCCCACCGTGTGAAGCACGACGCCGGTGTTGCGCAGGACGGATAGCTGGATGGAGCGGGTGAGCTGGTCGATGTCGCGTGCGGTGAGCCTCTCGTCAACCTCGACGTGGACCGACCCCTGAAGGCGCTGCGGACCGTAGTCGGTGAGGATGAGGTCGTACGCACCGCGCACGCCCTCCACCGAGCAGGTCGCGTCCTTGACTGCGCGCGCGATGTCGGCATCCACGCGCTCTCCCAAGATCTTGCTGAGCGCTTCCTGGAGGATTTCGTAACCACTCTTGATGATGACGACAGAGATGGCCGCGCCGAGCCACGCCTCGAGGCTAACACCCAAGGTTAGATATATGACTGCTGCCGCAAGCGTAGATGCCGAAATGGCGGCGTCCATGGTGGCGTCTTCGCCGGAAGCGACGAGCGCGTCTGCCTCCAGGCGCTTGCCCTGGCCCTTGACGTAGCGTCCAAGCACGAGCTTCACGACCACTGCCGCGGCGACGATGATGAGCGAGATGGGCTCGTAGGTAGGTTCCTGCGGATTGATGATGCTTCGGACGGACTCGACGAGCGAGGTGATGCCTGCCCAGAGCACGAGGACGGCGACGACGATGGTGGTGAGGTATTCGGCCCGGCCGTGCCCGAAGGGATGCGCACGGTCTGCCTGCTTGCCCGCGAGCTTGGTGCCGATGATGGTAATGATGGAGCTTGCGGCGTCGGAAAGGTTGTTTACCGCGTCAAGGACGATGGCGATGGAGTTGCTGAGCAAGCCGACAGCTGCCTTGAATGCAGCGAGAGCGACGTTTGCCACGATGCCAATGATGCTGACACGTACGATTTCCTTCTTGCGCTGGGCGTCGGCGGAGAGCGAATCGGCGATGGTTTGCTCCTGCATAGTTTCTCCTCGTGACGTTTTGAGGTGCAGAGCCTAGCGTACACCACGCAATGTCCTGACTCAAAGGGGAGTATCCCTTGTGAGTCACGATTGACTCACAAGGGATACTCCCCTTTGAGTCATATGCACAAAGAACGAGGCCGGGTTTCCCCGACCTCGCCGAGTCGCTTGTTGCTAACGCAGGTTATGCGCCAAAGGCGTCTCCCGCAAAGGGGACGAAGTGATAGTCAGGCTGGTTGGCACGCGAAGAGCCGGACTCCACGCTGAAGAGTGACGACACGGCGCCCGTTACGATAATGCTGACGATGAATGCGATGAATCCCATGACTGCCACCCTTTCCTTGTGTGAAACAAGTTGGAAATAATTTCTTTTCGAATTGAGTGTAACACCCTCAGCAGTCATTAATTACGTGATTTCGACT
>JAFUBJ010000430.1 GCA_017460265.1 Atopobiaceae bacterium
AAAGCGCCAGGAGCTCAGCAGGATCGCGCTCCGGTCTTCGAAGCCGATGGTCGGGGGTTCGAATCCCTCCTGGCGCACCACTTGTGAGTTGAGGCCCCCAGTGATGGGGGCCTTTCTCGTGCGTGCACATTTCCGAGGGATTCGAACCCTTCTGATTATCTGACTACACAAGCTGTAGTCAGTCCGAACGGAACGGCCCAGCCAGGGCTCTTCTCGCGAGAAATCACCACACAAAGGGTAGTCAAACTCAACGCGGACAAGGAAAGAAGCCCCTCCTCACATAAGCGTCGCCACCCGTGCCCCTCGCATCATGTGTGACATGCCAGCATAAAGCGTTGCGCCTTCGTTTCGCTGCGTTGTGAGAACAACCAACGTAGGCTAGGCTACTGTAGTACGCTAAAGTGCCTACAGCCTGTGCGGGAGACGCAGGAAGATGGAGGAGGAACCATGCAGCAGAACCTTAACCGTCGTGATTTTCTGAAGGCATCGGCCTGGATGCTTGCCGCTCCGACCATCCTTGGTCTTGCGGGCTGCGGCAAGACAGAGGTCAAGTGGGATGGAAAGACCTTCAAGCACGGCTTTGACCTTGACTATCGTCCCTATTCCTACCTTGACGACAACGGCGAGATTGGTGGCTTCGACGTCGAGATGGCCCAGGCCATGTGCGCCCTGTATGGTTGGGAGTACGTGTCCGTGCCCTTCAACTGGGACGCCAAGGATGCCGAGCTTACCGCCGGCAGCTGCGACTGCATCTGGTCGGGCTTTACCATCAACGGCCGCGAGGACGACTACCTCTGGAGCAACCCTTACTCTGACAACACCCAGATGATCATGGTCAAGGCCGACTCCGGCATTGCCACGCTGGACGACCTTGCGGGCAAGAAGGTTGGCGTTCAGACCGCCACCTCTGCCTATGACCTGCTCAACGACGAGGAGGGCCAGAAGCAGCTCGCCGACACCTTTGCGTCCCTTGAGGTCTATGACACCTACACCACCGCCATCACCGACCTCAAGGCCGGCTCGGTGGAGGCACTTGCCATTGACGTCACCCGTGCGAACGAGGCCATTGCGAACGACAACACCCTCGTCCTGCTCAAGGAGGCCCTGGGCTCCGAGCAGTACGGCATCGGCTTCCGCAAGAACGACACCGATCTCTGCGACCTCGTGAACGCCGGTCTCGAGACCCTTGCTGCCGATGGCACCGTTGCGGCCATCGCCGCCAACTACCCCGAGATCCAGGAGTTCCTCACTCTAGGCAAGTAGGTCTATTCTTTGTCCGTAGCTTGGGTGGCTGGTGTGCCAAAGGCTTTTCGCGCGCCAGCCACCTTCCTTATTTACCTGACATGTGAGGATGTGTGCCATGTCGTTTTCTACCATGCTTTCAACCATGGCCGTCGGTATGCTCCGTACGTTTGGGGTCTTCTCGCTGACGCTCATAGGCTCCCTGCCCCTTGGCATGGTGGTTGCGTTGCTCAAGAAGTCACGCTTTGCCGTGGTGCGCGCCTTCATCAGCGCCTACATCTCCATCATTCGCGGCACGCCCCTTATGCTGCAGCTGCTGGTCTGGTACTTTGGCCCGTTCTACCTCTTTGGCATGAACATCAGCGGCTGGCGCTTCCCTGCGGTCATCCTGGGCTTCATCCTCAACTACGCCGCCTACTTTGCCGAGATCTA
>JAFUBJ010000431.1 GCA_017460265.1 Atopobiaceae bacterium
GGCCCATCATGAAGTAGAGCTTCATGCGCCGCCACCCCTGCTCGAAGGCGTTTCGGGCGGCACGCTCAAGGTCCTGCTCGGTCACGTTCTTGTTGATGACGTCGCGCAGGCGCTGGGTGCCCGCCTCGGGCGCGAAGGTGAGGCCTCCCCTACGCGATCCCGACACGGCCGCGGCCATGTCCACGCCAAAGGAGTCAAGGCGCTGCGACGGAATGGAGACGCGCACGCCCTTTGCCCTCAGGCGCTCGTCAAGCTGAAGGAGGATGCGCTCGCACTGGGAGTGGTCCGTCGTGGAGAGCGACGAGAGCGACACCTCGTCATAGCCCGTCACGTCAAGGCCGCGCTCGGCCGCCTCGACCACCTGCTCGAAGGGACGCTCCCTCACCGGGCGATAGGTCATGCCCGCTTGGCAGAAGCGACAGCCGCGGGCACAGCCACGCAGGACCTCGATGGCAAGGCGGTCCTGGACGATCCCCATGTAGGGCACCATCTTCTGAGGAACGGGATCGGTCACGGAGAGGTCTGGTATGCAGCGCTTGTAGACCACGTCGGGAACGTCTGCCCCCTGCTTGGGAACGGCGTAGCCCCAGCGCGTGGAAGTCTCGTCGACCACGACGTCGTAGAGGGAGGGCACGTACACGCCCTGGACCCGGGACACCGCGCGGAGCACCTCTGCGCGACTGGCACCAGCCGCGCGCGCGTCCCTTACCGCGCGGGCCACGTCCACGATCTCGCCCTCGCCGTCGCCCAAGAGCACGGCGTCGAACATGGCGCAGAGCGGCTCGCTGTTCCAGGCAGAGGGGCCTCCGGCAATGACGATGGGGTCTTCCTCTTCGCGCTCTTCGGCGCGCACGGGAATGCGCGCGAGGTCAAGCGTCTCGATGACGTTAGTGGCAATCATCTCGTGGGCCAGCGTGAAGCCCACGATGTCAAAGGATGCCACGGGCGAGGACGTCTCGAGCGAAAGCAGCGGCACGTCCGCCTCGCGCATGAGGGCCGACATGTCGGTCCATGGCAGGTAGCAGCGCTCGCACGAGATGCCCTCGGCGGCGTTGAGCTCGTTGTAGAGGATGGCTATCCCCAGATTAGGCTGGCCGACCTCGTATACGTCGGCATAGATCATGCAGACGTGGAAGGGGCCGTCCTGGTCCTCCGTCGCGCCCCATTCGTGGTCGAGGTAGCGGGCAGGATGCTCCACCTTGGCCAGGAGGGGCTCAAGGTCGGCATAGCGGTCCGTGCGATCAAGCCTCACTATTCGCCAGCTCCCCGGTAGCGGCCGCTATGCCCTCGCCCAGGGCACGGACGGCATAGAGGGACGGGCGAGACGTCATGAGGGTGCCGATGCTGTCCGCAAAGGCCCTCAGGCGCGGCAGGGGCTTCTCGCCGGCATCCTCGCGCTCGTAGTGCGACGCGATGGCGTTGGCCGTGGCAACGGTGCCCAGATAGCCGACGCCGGCGTTGAGGGCCCAGCTCAGCCCCGGGAGCATGCTCGTGGCGCTGCGGGCCACGGCGCGGTACCCCACGCCGGCGGTCACGACGCCCACCAGCTCTTGGATGCGCTGAGCAGAGAGGGAGCGTCCGTACGAGGCGGCGATGTCAAGCGCCAGGCGCGCCTGGTTAGACGTCATGGCAACGAGGTCGGAACCCTGTCGGCTCCCGATTGCGCCCACCACGGCGTTCTTGTTGGCGTAGTCCCTCATGAGGTCCGACACGCGTGCGCGGCGGCAGAACGGGAAGTTCGAGGCGACGGCGGTGCTCTTGGTCGTCGAGGTGATCATCCAGCGGGAGAGCTGTGCCAGGCGCACGGCCTCGTTGACCGAGAAGACCGTGGTGACCAGGTCCTCCAGATGCTCGGGAAGGTCGGGGCGCGGCGTGTCCAGGACGCTCTCGGCTACGATGGCCACAGGGACGCCCTGGCGCGCGGCGGAGGCCGCGGCCTCCTTCACGAGCACGTCCGAACCCCCGGACACCACGACGCAGAGGTCCGGGCGCGGGCTCAGGGGAAGCGTCGCCTCCCCCAGCAGCTGCACGCGCACAGCCGAGTTGCTGTGGACAGGAAGCAGCGCGTCACGAACCGATATGACAAGCGGCCTTGGGGCCTCACCGTCAACGAGGATGGCGACCTCGACATGCTCAAGGCGCTCACGGTCGGCCTCGCGCGCCGACTCGAGCACCTCGGCCATCTGGCTCATGGGAAGTTTGCTGCTAGTGGCCATAGTGGCCCTCCTTGCTCAGA
>JAFUBJ010000432.1 GCA_017460265.1 Atopobiaceae bacterium
GCGGTACTCGTCGAGCGTGGTTGCGCCAATGGCATGCAGCTCGCCGCGGGCGAGGGCCGGCTTCAGGATGTTGCCGGCGTCCATGGAGCCCTCGGTCGCACCCGCACCCACGATGAGGTGCAGCTCGTCAATGAACAGGATGACGCGGCCGTCGGAGTTCTGAACCTCCTTGAGCACGCTCTTCAGGCGGTCCTCAAACTCGCCACGGTACTTGGCACCAGCCACCAGCGCGGACATGTCGAGCTCGACGATGTCCTTGTCCTTGATGGTGGACGGGACGTCGCCCTCAACGATGCGCTGGGCCAGGCCCTCAACGATGGCGGTCTTGCCCACGCCCGGCTCGCCGATAAGCACGGGGTTGTTCTTGGTACGGCGGCTCAGCACCTGGATGGTGCGACGGACCTCCTCGACACGGCCGATGACCGGGTCGAGCTTGCCCTGACGGGCGAGGTCAGTCACGTTGCGGCCGTACTGCTCGAGCGCCTCAAACTGCTGCTTGGCGTCCTGGCTGGTCACGCGACTGTCGCCACGGAGCTTCTCGTAAGCCTCGCTCACGCGCTTGCCGGTGACACCGGCGTTGCGCAGCACGTTGCCCGCGTCGCCCTTGTCGTCGGCGAGCGCGCAGAGCAGGTGCTCGGAGGTGACGTAGGAGTCGCCCAGCTTGGTGGCGAGCTTCTCCGCCGCGTCGATGGTGCGCGCAAGGCCGCTGTCGATGCCCATCTGGCTGACGTCGCCCGAAACCTTGGGCGCACCGGCGATGATGGCATCAGCCTGCGCCTCGATGGCGGCAGGGTCTGCACCGATGCGCTCGATGATGGCGCGGATGTTGCGCTCGCCAGAGCTGAGCAGTGCCTTGAGCAGGTGGATTGACTTCATCTGCCCGGCTTCGGCGTCTGCGGCGACGCCCATGGCCGCCTGGAACGCCTCCTGGGCGGTTACTGCCCACTTATCAATTCTCATGTGTGCCTCCTTTGTCGGCCCGCTTGGGGCCTCGCTGTCATTCAAGAGAGTTTGTTCCCAAATAGCAGGAGGCTATGCACATCTAAGTGTGTATGTATCAGATTTTCTTAGTTCTTCGTGACCAACCAGAAACCTCGGCAAGAGAGGCATGACGAGAAAATACCTAGTCCCAGTTGACGTACCGGAAGGGCGATACCCTTTTGGTACGGTCCTCGGCAGATAGCTTACCCCTCAAACGGCATGAAGCGCTTGAGGCGCTCAGCGGCAGCCACCCAGTCGTCCGTGTCAAGAATGCCACGGCCAACCATGATGACCTCGGGCCCAAGCGCGACCACCTCGCGAATGTTGGACTCGTTGATGCCCGTGTTGAGGCACAGCC
The DNA here is from genome assembly GCA_017460265.1 of Atopobiaceae bacterium. GTDB lineage: Bacteria > Actinomycetota > Coriobacteriia > Coriobacteriales > Atopobiaceae > UBA1367. The sequence goes on from JAFUBJ010000432.1 coordinate 1,340, forward strand.
CCGCATGCCGCAGGTTGCGCTTTGCAACCTTGGCCAGGTCAAGCGGCTTCACCTTGGGCGTGAACCAGCGCCGGTGCGTCTCGAGGTCATAGTCATACTCGGGCAGGTAGCCAGTGTGCACGGCAACATAGTCAACGCCCAGGTCGTCCACCTCTGCCGTGCGCTGCGCAAGCGAACGCGCCGGTGCGCTCATGTCGCACATGATCTTTCCGCCATACGAGGCCGCCTTGGCCACCATCTTCTCGATGACCGGATTGGGCGCGGCGGAAAGGCACGTCACGATGTTGGCGCCCGCCTCAAAGCAGCGCGTGGTCACGCCCGTTCCACCGTGGAAGACCTTGGCGTCGACGCACAGGCACAGATCGGGGTGCGCCGCGCGCAGCTCCTCGATAAGCTCCAAGCCAAAGGTCACCACCTGCGGGTAGCCGATCTCGACCACGTCAACGTGATCGGCAAGCCTATCGACCAACGCAATGACCTCGTGACGCTTACCGTGATCAATGGTGAGCTGCAGCTTCATCTGAACTACCTCCTAGAGAATCGCCATCGCCAGCGCGAGCACCAGCGGCATAGTGATCATGGATACGATGGTGGTACCAATGGCAAGGCCCGTGCCGTACGAGTAGTCGCCGCCATACTTGAGCGCAAGCATTGATGTGGCCGAGGCGGCCGGCGCGGCGGCGATGATCATCATGACCATGCGCACCTCAAACTCCGCGGGCATCAGCATCAGGATGGGGATGCTCACCAGCGGCACCGCAATCAGGCGCAGCAAGATGGCCTTGTACAGACGCGTGTCGCTGACCATGAGGCCAATGTTGGAGGCTCCCAGCGTTGGTCCCAAGATGACCATGCCCAGGCCCGTGTTCATGTTGGCCATGCCGTTGATGACCTGCGCGACCACGTAGGGAAGCTCGATGGGCGCAAAGAAAAGAACCATGCCCACCACCACGGCGATGAGGTTGGGGTTGGTAAGGATCTTCTTCACCGAGACCTCGCCCTTGTCACCGCTCATGAGGTAGACGCCGTAGGTCCAGAAGGTGATGGTGCCCACCACCATGGTCATGGTGACGTAGAAGACGTATTCGCTGCCCAAGATGCCCTCGATAAGGGGGATGCCCACAAAGCCCGAGTTGGAGAACACCACGGCAAACGTACCAATGCGGTCCACCTTACCGCAGCCAAAGCGCCCCACGACGATGGAGACAAAGAAGATGACGAGGAAGAAGAGCATGACCACCACACCCGTCGAGATCTTCTCCGCATCAAACGGGATGGCGAGCGCGCGCAGCACCACACATGGCGTGGCTACGTACAGCGCCAGGTTGGAGAGCTGTGCCACGCCCGTCTCGTCCACCGCCTTGATCTTGTAGAGCACCACGCCAATGGACATCATGGCCAGCATGACCAGAATCTGTTTGATAAGAATGAGAACCATGGGGCCTCCCCTGCTCCAGGTGATACCTCCATCGTAACAGTTAACGCGGCAGCAATTGGGCATAATGAGATAGAACAAGCAGGCGAAAGGACCTCATGAACGAAGGACCCGCAGAACGCTGGCTCGAGGCGGCCAAGGCAGCGCTCAAGGAGCGCGGGCCACGCGTGGCGCTTGCCCTCTTTGTGCTGGCGCTCATGGTGGGACGCGTCGCCTGGGACATACACGACAGCGGCTCAGAGCTCAGCTTTGACGCCATCATGAACCTTGTCACCTTGGGGCTCATCATCGTGCTGTCGCTTGGCGTGATGTACCTCTTCCGCACCTACCTTGCCGGATACACAGAGGACGACTACGACCCTCCCTTTGGCAAGTCTCCCACCATGCCTGGCTACTATGAGGAGCACTACGAGGGTCGTGACCTGCACATGAATGCCTACGGGGAACTTGTTCCCGCGGGCGGTGCAGGCGACCCATTCAAGGGGGTCGGGCGCAGGGCAAAGGCTGATGCAGAGCCCCCTAAGGGCGCACCGCAGTTCTATTCCGCCGCGGCGGGAGCAGCCGAGATGGCCATGTCCACGCCGACGTTTCCCAATGCGAAGGGGACGACCTCAGTCACCGCAAGCAAGAAGACAACGCAAAGGAAGAAGAACGTGAGCGCTTCTCAGCAGGGACATAAGCGCAAGGTGCGCGGATATGTGAAGGTGGGCCGCAGGGTTGACGCCGAGGTCGAGGTGGGACCCCTGCTTAGGTCGGACGGGTCCCTCCCCACGCCGCAAGAGATCTATGACGCACTGGGCAACTACGTCATTGGCCAGGAGGAGGCCCGTCGCACGCTGTCCGTAGCCGTCTACAACCACTACAAGCGCGTGACGCCGGGCTGGCACGAGGACGAGACCAATCCCGTCGAGATTGCCAAGTCAAACATCCTGCTGCTGGGACCGACTGGCACGGGCAAGACGCTCATGGTCCAGACGCTCGCGCGCATTCTGGACGTGCCGCTGGCCATTGCCGACGCCACGACGCTTACCGACGCCGGTTATGTGGGCGAGGACGTCGAGCAGATCCTTGCCCGCCTCATTGCCGCGGCGGGCGGCATCGAGAATGCCGAGACGGGCATTGTCTATATTGACGAGATCGACAAGATCGCACGACCCACGGGCAACGCCGGCGCCCTTGCGACCAGCGCGGACCCGTCAGGCGAGGGCGTGCAGCAGGCGCTGCTCAAGATCTTGGAGGGGTCGCTCTCAATCGTGCCACCGCTGGGCGGACGCACCAACCTCTTCCAGAAGAGCAGCCAGCTTGACACCACCAACGTGCTCTTTATTTGCGGTGGCGCCTTTGTGGGCCTTGCCGACATCGTGCGCAGGCGCGTGTCGCAGCGTAGCGTTGGCTTTGCCACCTCCGACACCGCCACGTCAAAGATGACGGACAACGAGCTGCTGGCCATGGTCGAGCCACAGGACCTGCACCGCTTTGGACTGATCCCCGAACTGGTGGGGCGCATTCCCGTGATCACGCACACGAGCGAGCTCACCATCGACGACATGGTGCGCATCCTTGTGGAGCCCAGCAACGCCATCGTGCGCCAGTACCAGAGCCTCATGGCATACGACGGAGTCGAGCTGGAGTTTGACGACGACGCCTTGCGCGCCATCGCAGACCTTGCGCTCAAGCGCGGAACCGGCGCCCGCGGCCTTCGATCCATTTGCGAGGGATCCCTGCGCGACGTGATGTTTGAGATTCCGAGCCGTGACGACGTGGAGAAGGTTGTCGTCCACGCTGGCTGCATTACCTCGGGAGACAAGC
>JAFUBJ010000433.1 GCA_017460265.1 Atopobiaceae bacterium
CAGTGCGCGTCGTCTCGATCGGGACAACCGCCACCGACAGGGCCGACGGCGACCCCACGGTCGCGGCAGCCAAGGTCGAGGTCGTCGACGTGGTCTCCTACCAGGGCCTCACGCCTGGCCCGGAGTACGCGGTGACCGGCACGCTCATGGACCGCGAGACCGGCAAGCCCGTGACCGACGGGTCCGGCAAGCCGGTGACAGCCAGCACCTCGTTCAAGCCCGAAAAGGCTGACGGCGAGGTGAGCGTCACCTTCGAGCTGGACGCATCGCAGCTGGGAGGGCACGACCTCGTGGCCTTCGAGGTGCTGACCCAGGGCAAGGCGACGGTGGCCACGCACGAGGACCTCTCCGACGAGGGCCAGACCGTCCGCATCCCCAAGATCGGCACCACCGCCACCGACGCCTCCGACGGCGACCACGTGGCACAGGCATCCGCCAAGCTCCGCATCGCCGACGAGGTGGCCTACGAGGGCCTCACGCCGGGCCAGGAGTACGTCGTGACCGGCACCCTGATGGACAGGGCCACGGGAAAGGCGGTCGACGGCGCGACGGCGAGCACCACCTTCACCCCGGAGGAGGAGTCCGGCACCGTAACAGTCACGTTCGAGCTCGACGGCTCCAAGCTGGCCGGGCACGACCTCGTGGCCTTCGAGGTCCTCACGCGCGGTGAGGCCGCCGTGGCCACCCACGAGGACATCGAGGACGAGGGCCAGACGGTGCGCGTCGTCTCGATCGGGACCACCGCCACCGACAAGGCGGACGGCGACCACACGGTCGCGGCCGCCAAGGCCGAGGTCGTCGACGTGGTCGCCTACCAGGGCCTCACGCCAGGCCAGGAGTACGTCGTGACCGGCACGCTCATGGACCGCGAGACCGGCAAGCCCGTGACCGACGGCTCCGGCAAGCCCGTGACCGCCAGCGCGACCCTCAAGCCCGAGAAGGCGGACGGCCAGGTGAGCGTCACCTTCGAGCTCGACGCCTCGCAGCTGGGCGGGCACGACCTCGTCGCCTTCGAGGTGCTGACCCAGGGCGAGGCGACCGTGGCCACCCACGAGGACCTGAAGGACGGGGGCCAGACGGTCCACGTCGAGGAGCCCAAGGTGCCCGAGAACCCGACCACGCCGCGTCTGCTGCCCAAGACGGGCGACGACACCCGGCTCGGGCCGTTCGTGGCGGCGATGGTGCTCAGCGGCTCCGGCCTCGTCGCGCTCGGCGCGTGGGAGCTACGCCGGCGCCACCGCGACGACGGCTGGGACGGCGACGACCCGGACGACGGCTACCCACACATCAGGCGCGGCCGCGTCACGCAGGTCATGCCCGATCTCGGCCAGGGGGAGGAGGTGATTCCGTGAGGAAGGCGATCCTGGTGGCGATTGGCGTCATCGCGCTGACCGCCTATGCCTGCTGCCGAGTGGCGGGCGAGGCGGACCGGATGGAGGGGCTCTACCGGTAGGAGCAGTAAACCAATAGAACGAACGAGGCGGCGGCCAGAAGGACCGCCGCCTTTATATACGCAGCTGATAATACCTGGCGCCTCACGCTACTGCACATAAGGCTTGAGATGCCGTTTGGGCTTGGCCGCCGATGCCAGCATCCGACCGGATATGACCTCTTATGCAGCCCGTTTAAGGTACCATGCGGCACCTCCAGCACCCAACATCACAGCTATAACGAAGGCTGAGAGCTGCCTAGAACGCTTGTGGGAGTGCGAAAGCTGCTCACGCTGAAATGCCCGGCTCTCCGCATCGGTCCGCTCCGTAGATGCTGCGGCCCCTCTCATCTTATCGATGAGACTGAGTTGCTGCTCGATTGTTAGGTTCGGGCCCTCTCTCTGCAGCGTTGTGCTACAGGCCGTCAAAAGTTCGTGGTTCTGCTTTTGGACCATCTTCCTTGAGGCCGCATCCGACGAGATTGCGCGCATGGTGTTCACCCGATCATCCCTCAGCCAGGCTAAGGCCTCACCGAAGATGCCGCCAATTCGCTCCTCGTTGAGGACTTGCTCGTACGGCCTGCTCTCGACCACAGAGGGCCTGTTCGCCATCTGGTTTGGACCGATCTCCTGCCTTGTGATCTCGTTCATGTGCTTCCCTTACTGTTGAATGATTTCTTGGTCGCCCGTGTACTCAACTGCCGGGTGTCCGATTAGGAACAGCTCTAACCTTTCTGCCTCCGATATGCCGAGCTCAAACTCCGTCCCTTGCGTGTGGTCGGCATTTGTGTACCAGATGGCGCGCTTCCCCTTGTCGTGGGACTTGCGAATGATCACGCTGCCCGGCTCGCAAAGCCCCTCGAGCCCCTCGGGGCAGTCTCCAAGGTTCACGTTCCATGCGTACTCGGCATCGGTGAAGCCGCGCCGGAGGGGGGCTGCCATCTCGGGCACCATCCATCCCGAGGCCGTCTTCATGGCGGAGCGAATCTTTCCCCTCCGAATCCAGACCCTTATCGTCGCCGGGGCCACCCCTCGCTCGCTTGCGAACTCATCTACGCTGAGCAGCCTGCATCTCGTCTCGATGATCTTCAGTCGCGAGTCGTACTCCTCGACTTCAAGCCATTCGTCATGCCCGTTGTCTGCAATATCGGACAGCGAGACATGTCGGATTAGGAGTGAGGTTCCATGGCTGTCAATCGCGAACTCGTAGCACCATCCTTCGTCGAGCGCCTCGAATAGGGTGGTTTCCCTCACGCAATCACGGAACCCTCGCAGGTTGCTCAGCGTTGCCTCGAGGTATCGTCTACCCTCAAGGTCCTCTTCGGGGCACCTCGAGACTAGTCCTTCCGTCAGCTTCAATACAGCATCTATCCGACGGAGTAGCGCTTGCTTGGTTGTCATGTACTCCTGGCTGAAGAGCTCGCGCTTGCGGGCGTTCGAGTCTTCATCTAGGTCAAGTAGTTCCTCCCTGCGTGACATCCGTCCCCTCTCGCTCTCAAGTGTTGAAGAAACTGTAACGCAGCGGGTCAGTTATTGCAAGAGCGTGGAGCCCGAAAACGAGGCATCCGGCCGTTCGATGAGGCCATCGCCCGCTTTCGGGGATATGGTCTATCCTGTGCTTCAGTCCGGAATGTCCAAACATGCGAGGTTCCCATGGGGAGAAATCGAAATGGCCTGAGTGACGGCGAGTGCCTTGATGGCCTGCTTGGTGCCATCGAAGAACTCGAGATGGAACTCGCCGATTTGCAGGCTGGCCCGAACGAGCTGAACGTCTTCGAGGTCCTCGGGATCACCAATACTGAGATCCGCCACAGCAACGTAATCGCCTGGCTCATGCGGCCAGGGGGAAGCCATGGCCTCGACGACGCGGTCCTCTCGAGGCTCATAGAGAGGTCGGGTGGCACCCCGCCCGAGGACATGCGGGACTTCCGCATTCTGCGCGAGTCGGACAACATCGACATCCTGGCGGCGTCCACCAAGAACAGGATGACGCTTGCAATTGAGAACAAGGTCTGGTCGGGGGAGCACGATGACCAGCTGGCGCGTTACCAGGGAATCATCGAGCGTCGATACCCAGGCTGGGAACACCTCTACCTGTTCCTGAGCCCGTTCGGAACGCCTCCCGAGGGCGAGGCGGACCGAGAGACGTGGGTCCCCATAGACTATCGTGCGCTATTGGGCGCCATCGAAATGGCGCTGGAAGGCGCGGACGTCCCTGCCAAGGCGAGGATGCTTATCGACGACTACGTCGGAAGTGTGAGGAGGCACATCGTGGGTGACGAGTCCCTGCAAGAACGTTGCGTCGAGATCTACCTGGAGCACAAGCGCGCCATCGACCTCATCATGAAGAATCTGCCCGACACGACGAAGACCGTTCACCAGTACGTACGCGAGTGGGCGCACCGACTCCCCGGCGTCGAGGTCGTCGACGGCTGCTCGCGGGGAAAGCAGTACGTGAGGTTCAGGACGAAGAGCCTCGAGGAGCGGTTCCCGCCGGTGGATGGATCCGACAACTGGGGGCAGCGGCACTACTGGTTCTACGAGATGATCAGCCGCCCAGCAAAGGACGGCGTGGGGTGCGACCTGTCCCTCCAGCTGTGCTTCCACCTGCCCAAGAATGCGCCTTTCGGCAAGGAGAGGGTCGAGGCGTGCCATACCTTCACGGACGCCTTTTCTCGTGGAGACGGTGGCACGTTCCACGGGACATGGACTGGCTACTGCGGATACGTCGCGTACTTCTCACCGGGAGACTTAGATTATGACAGCCTCGCCGAGGCCTGCGACATCGCATGGGATGGCTTCACGCAGCGCGAGAGAGACGCCATCTCAGCGGTGTGCTACTAGGCTCACGTTTCTGATTTGCAATTGATAGTCCCAGTCGCCTAGCAAGGTGGTCTAGTCTTCTAATGCTCGTGAATACGCTCTTACTTACGACCCGTAGTGCCAGAACAGCAGGATGATTCTCGCCACGAACCTCATCCACATCAGAAAGAACTTGCCTATCGCACCCAGTACACGCTTGGCCACGCCCATCTCACACGCTCCTACTCGAAAGACTCGTCCGAGTAAACACTAGCAGCCACACCAGACACAAATTCATAGCTGGCTTCCGTCATGCCGAGCATCTCACAGACGAGCCGCTCACCATCGGGACTATGAAGCTCGCCTGAAAGGGCGTCCCTCAGGTAGTCGTGCAGCCACGTCGCGCGCCCCGCCATGGATCGCGCGGGCTCGTCCGCGTCGTAGAAGAGGTCGCTTGTCTCGTCGAGCCTCGCAACGTCGCAGAGGTCGGGTCCAATGCGCACCCACTGGAGGCGGCCGTCGAGCTCGACGGAGCGCACTTGCTCCACCTCCTCCTCGGAGAGGACGTGGAGCCGGCATCCCGCAGACCTCTGCGCCAGTGGCATGTCGGAGCCTTCCGAGCTCACGACCCGGTACCAGCTCGCCTCGACCCATAGCCCGTCGTCGAAAACGACCCGCAGGTCCGTGAGGGCGTTCGTCCTGCCCAGTGCACTGTCGGTCGTCAGCGTGTTGGTGTCGAACTCCTCGATGGCGCCATCCTGGAAGCGCACGGTGATCCTCATCGCTCGGGCCTCCCGTCTCTCCTCGTCTGCTGGCGGGCGGGACGGCTGCCGTTGCGATGCTCCTGTCCGCCTCCGTGGTTGTTGCGCATGCCCATTGAGCCTGCCGCCCTACGGCTGGGTTGTGCCGTCGGCCGCTCGGGGAGGATGCCGTGCTCGGCGCAGTACTGCCTGGCGCGCTCGAGCCTGGCAACCGCCGCCTCGCGGTTGGGCATGCCGCGCATTCTGCTGGCAGCTGAGTCCATGGCGGAGAGGCTCCTGAATCCGCCCCTGGAGACGACGCTCACCGCCTCCGAGAGCGCGACGAGCTCTCGCAGGTCCTTGACCTCGATGGCTCTGGCGGCGACCTCGCGGACGTTGCGCACGGTGACGGGGCCCGGCGCCTTCCTCGTGGGGCTCCTGAGCCAGTCCGTCACTTCGCGCCTAGTGTATGAGGCGCCGAGCTTGGATCCCGTCACTTGGCGGGAGGGCGTCCCGGCCAGGGAGTAGACCCAGTCGCCCTTCCTCGAGGCGGACTCGCGCACGTTGACGCCCATCTCGCGGAGCGCCTGCCGGAAGTCATCGGGGCTCTTAGCGATGCCCTTGGCCACGTCGACCCTCGCGCGGATGTCCGCCACCCATGAGTACTCGCCGCGCCGGGCGAGCGAAGCCTCGGTGCGGTCGACCGCTCTCCTCCGGTAGTGCGTCTCGTCGCGCGCGGCCCCGTCGAGCCTGCCGACGAAGTGCGTCAGCCCGGCGTCGCGCGCGATCCTCTGGAGCGAGCCGTTGAGCGCCCCGGGGTCGGGGTCCTGGAGCCTGCGGCCCGTGTCGAGGTTGGTGTTGTTGACGACGACGTGGGCGTGGGGCACGTGGTGCTCGTTGTCGTCGTGGTAGACGACGGCGACCTCGTAGTCGCCGAAGTTCTCCTCCACCCATGACATGGTGACAGACCGGAGCCGTGAGAGGCTCACTGCGTCCCTCGGGTCGGGGGAGATGACATAGTGCTTGTAGGTGCGTGCCTTCCTGCCCTTAAACGGCCTGTCGTTGCCCAGTTTTTCGCGGGTCCCGTCCATTATGGACGACCAGTCGTAGTCGCCGTACTCCGGGAGCCCGTCGTCACCCAACCCCTCCATCGGGGCGTCGAGGTTGAGGAAGTCCCGGGCGAGGGCGCGGCCCTCCTTCTCGAGGTAGCGCTGCGCGGCTCCGAGTCTGGTGTGCCCGGAGATTGCCTTGATGAACGGCATGGCTACCTCTCGTAGACCACTGGGGCGTCGGCGAGCCTCGCCCCCTGCTGCCTGATGGCCTCTGCGTCGCGCTTCAGCTCCTCGAGCTCGCGCGAGACGCCCTCGAGCGCCTCCGTGAGGTCGAGGACGTCGACGCCCGACTCGCGCACGGCCTTGGCGATGTAGTTGAGGGCGTGGGTGACCTGGTTCAGGAGGTGCCCGAGGGACCTGACGTTGCGGACGTAGCGCACGAGGGTCTTGCGGTCGAACACGAGCATCGCGAGCCCGACGGGGCCGCTGTTATCGCCCGCCTGGATGAGGATGCGGACGGTGTCGGAGACGGTCATGTCGATCGAGTCCGAGAGCGACCTCAGCGAGGCCATCTCCTCCTCGGAGAGCATGACGTGGAGCTGGATGGGTCTGGGCATGGGCCTCCCAAAGGGTTCGATGTATGTACAAGGGGATGTGTCCCATCTTAGGGGCGCGGGGGCTCCCCCGCACGCGACACCCATGACACGCTGTCATGGGTGAGCGGGACGAGACGACGAGGCGACTGCGGGGAAGGGGACTGGGGAGGAGCTGCGCGACGACTCCAGGATCCCGCCACACGTACGCCTCCGGGGAGCCTCGGCCGAGCTATTCCATGGACTTGTACATGGAATAGGCTACTTGCTATAACGGGCCCTCAGGGCTGGTGGCCAGCCCTTCGCGTGACGGGTTTGTCATCCCATGCGACTCGACGTGTGACGGTGGCGTCACGCGATGTCGCTCCCTTGGCATGACAATCCTGTCATGTTGTGGTGCCGGGATTCGGGGTTCCGGGGCGGCGAGGCAGGGCGTCCCGTGCCCGATCCGAGCCGGGGCGGAGCGTGCGTTTCGGCACCCACCGGGGCGGGTGCCTGTGCTCTTGCGGGGCGCTCTCGGCTATGCCGCCATGGCCGCCTGCAGGTCCTCCACCATCGCCTTGGCGGCGTCGCGCACCACCTGCAGGCACGCGCGCATCTCCTCGTCGGTCTTGCCCACGGCCCAGCTGGCTACGTAGCCGAAGGAGTAGCCGGAGGTGTCCAGCCCCAGCGCGGCGCTCACGGCGTAGGCCACGCTCTCGGCCTGCACCTCGCGCATGGCGCGGTCGGGCATCCCCTCGGGGTCTCCGTCGTGCAGGCGGCTGTGCGCCAGCTCGTGGAGCGCCGTCTTCACGGTCTGGCCCTCGGACATGCCCTCGCGGATGGCGATGAGCTCGCCGCGGCGGAAGTATCCCTTGGTGCCCTCGGGCAGGTCGGCCACGAGCTCGACGGGATAGGCGGAGACGGCGCGCACGGCCTCCATCACGGCGGCGTAGCGCTCCACGCCTCCGGCGACCTCGTCCACGAGGGTGGGCAGGGGCTCGCCGTCGGTCTGGCTGACGTCGAAGACGTGGCCCACGCGGAAGCCCACGAGGCGGCGACGCTCCTCGTCGGCGTCCTCGTCCTTGTCTTTGACCAGCATGGGCACGAGGATCTCGATGCCGCGCTCGCCCTTCTTGACGTAGCGGTTGAAGTCGCGCTTCCAGCTCCTGAAGCTGGCCACGCGGGTGGCGGTGGGCATCTGCATGGCTATCAGGATGGTGTTGCCGAGGCTGTAGTCGTAGAACCTGGAGAGGCTTAGCAGCCACGACTCCCAGCGCTCGGACTGGTAGACCTCGCGGACGCCCTCGCCGAGGCGGTCTAGCGCCGCCTGCGCGCGCTCCTGCGCCCTCTCGCGTGCCTGCTGGCGCTCTGCCTTGCCTGTGTGACGCCTGCTGCTCTTGGTGGTTGCCATGTCCTTGTCTCCCTTCGGGTGGCGGGTCTCGCACGTCCTCCGTGCGCGCTTGCCACCCTTGGAGGCCAAGGGTTCCCGCCCCGTGGTAGGCGAAGGGCAATGGCGCTCCATGGCAACCTCCACCAATCGCCCTTGGAGTTGTGCGAGGTTCCGTGGGGCCCTTGAC